>NZ_JBEZUZ010000013.1:0-105935 GCF_040636735.1 Streptomyces sp. NPDC035033
GCGCGACTGCTTCGACCCAGCGGTCCGGCTCCCGCGGGTCGTCGGCCGGTGGAGCGTACGGACGCGCCCCCCGGCCGCCGTGCGGTGACGGCTGGCCGGGCGGCGCGCGCCGCCCGGCCCCTCAGGCGGCCGGGGCGAGCGAGGCCCCGGCCGCCTCGACCGCCTGACGGGCCTTCGCCCGGTGGCCGCCGAAGCGATCGGCCGGCGCGTCCGGCGCGAACCGGTTCGCGTTTGCCTCCCGTTCGATCCCCTCGCCGCCGCTGCCGGCCACGTCCAGGGCCGGGGCGACAAGGGCGAGCTGGAGGAAGTTCCGGTACGCGTCGAGCCGGCGAGCTCCGCGGCCGGGAGCCGGGGCGGCAGGGGCAGCGCCGTCGCTCCCAGACCGAGGGGTGCCGTGCGCGCGGCGGTCACACCGCCGCCGGGACGAAGGAGCGCAGTTCGTCGGTGCCGGGCCGGATGACCCCGTAGGCGCTCTCCGGCACTTCGTTCCACGCGCCCGGCAGATCGCCCAGGGGCTCGGACACGACGAGACGGGTCTCCTCGGAGATGTCCCGCAGGAACGTGACATCGGGATGCAGTCTGCGCAGAGTCTCCACCCGGCCGCTGTAGAACAGCGACCGGGAGGCGTGCCCGCTGGAGTAGCGGAAGACCCAGGTGCGTTCGCCGTCGGTGATGGCCAGCGTCATCTGGAGGGGGAGCGCCACGCCGTGTTCGTGACCGGCGCGTTCCACCACCCCCGCCATGCGGGCGACCGCGGCGGGCGGGTCCTGTTCCAGGCCGAAGGTGAGGCACAGCAGGAACATCACCTCGGAGTCCGTCGTCCCCTCGATGTCGGCGTACAGGCCGGGGTCCACGAGCATGGTGAGGTCGCGGCGCACGAGGTGGAAGTCGGCGATGGCTCCGTTGTGCATGAACATCCAGCGGCCGTGCCGGAAGGGGTGGCAGTTCGACTGCTGCACCGCGGTCCCGGTCGACGCCCGGATGTGGGCGAAGAACAGGTGGGAATCGACGTGGTCCGCCAGCTCCCGTAGGTTCCGGTTGCTCCAGGCCGGCCCGATCTCCCTGAAGAGGGCCGGGGACTCGCTGTTCCCCGTGTACCAGCCGACTCCGAAGCCGTCGCCGTTCGTGGTCTCCACCCCGAGTTTCGAGTGCAGGCTCTGGTCGATCAGGGAGTGGGCCGGTTTGTAGAGGATGGTGTCGAGCAGTACGGGAGTGCCCGAGTACGCGAGCCATCGGCACATAGGTCACCACCTGGGCCCCTGCCGTGTTGCGGGACGGGGAATCCGCCGAGCCCGGCGGACCCCGGCGCCTTTCCCGCGGGGCCGGGACGGCATCGACGGGCGGCGTCGGTCCTCCCATTCTCGGCCCCTTCGCCCGGTGGTGCCAGGCGTGCCTCCCCGGCGGACGGCGCCCAGGCGTCCGCCCTGGACGAGCGGATACGCCGGCCGTCGCCCGTCGCCCGTCGCCCGTCGCCCGTCGCCTGCCGTCCGTCGCCTGTCGCCTGGCGTCCGTCGCCCGTCGCCTGGCGTCCACGCCGCGAACGAGGGCGGCGCCGGCCCTACGGCGTGGCGCCGGTCATCTTCCGTCGGCGCAAGCCTCCGCCTCCGCCAGGTACCGCGCCACCGGCCCCAGAGTCAGCAGCCCGCTCGCCCCGCCCGCGTGTTCGGCGCGGGCGGGGCGCAGGGCCGTCGCCGCGCGGGCGGCGGCCGGACGCTCGCCGAGGCGGGCGGCGGCGTGGGCGGTCAGGCACCAGAGTGCCTCCTGCAGGTGATCGAGGGGCGGTGCGGGCGCCACGGCCAGGGCGGTACGGGCCTCCTCGTCCCGGCCGCGGGCGAGCAGCACCAACGGGTGCGTCCAGGGACGGTACGGGCCCCAGTCGAGGGCGGGATCGGTGGGCGCGGGACGGCCGTGCAGGAGACGCAGGCCCAGCAGGGCGAGGGCGAACAGGCCCCGGTGCAGTCCCGGCATGCCCGCTGTCTCGGCGAGGGCCTCTTCGGCGGCGCGGTACCGCGCCGCGGCCGCGGCGGCGGTCGGCCCGCCCGGTTCGGCGCTGCGGGCGGCCGTGACCCGGGCCCGGAACCAGCCGGTGAGCACGGGGACGAGCGACGCCTCGGTGCTGACGGCGAGCCGCTCGGCGGCCTCGGCGTGTGCGGTCGCGGCGTCGAGGTCACCGAGGGCGGAGGCGGACTGCAGGCGGACGAGCCGGCCGAGCACGGCGAAGCCCGGCAGCTCGTGCCGGGTGGCCAGGTCGAGGATCTCGGCGCCGATCACGTCCCGTGCCGCCGCGAGCCCGGGCCGGGTGAAGGACTGGAGGAACACGCCGTTGAGGGCGAACAGCAGCAGGGCGGGATCGCCCAGCTCCCGGGCCAGCGCCTCGGCCTCGCGCGCCGCCCGCCCGGCGCGCCCCCGCTCGGTCGCGGACAGATCGGCGCTGCGGCTCTCGACCGCGACGGTGGCCAGCAGGCGGGCGCGCAGCTCGGCGGGGCCGTCGGGGCCGAGCGCGGCGAGCGTACGCTCGGCCGCCGCGACGACGGCACGGGACTGGTCGGGGTCGTCGGCCCGGCTCCAGAGGGCGGGCACGTCGTAGGCGCCGATGACGCGGGCGGTCAGGGCGACGTCTCCGGTGCGCTCCGCCGCCCGGACGGCGGCGAGGCGGTCGCGCCGTGAGTGGACGAGGGCGTCCCCGCCCGCCAGGGCCAGGGTCCGCGCCAGTTCCACGGTGGTGCGCGGGCCCAGCCGTACGCCCGCGGTCCACACGGTGCGCGGGGGCTGGAGCGTCGTGGCTCCGCGGAGGATGTCCGTCTCCAGACGTCGGAGGCCGGCACCGGGGTCGAGCCCGAGCTGGTCCGCCAGCATCGTGCGGGCGCGGCGCAGGGTGGCCAGGGCGTCCGCCTGACGGCCCGCCCGGTGCAGCGCGCGGGCCAGCAGTTCCCAGGCCGGTTCGCGCCAGGGGTGCTCGGCGACGTGGGCGCCCAGTTCGGCGACCAGCTCGGCGCCCGAACCGGAGTCGAGGACGAGGCGGGCGCGCAGCTCCACCCCCTCCAGCCTCAGCTCCTCCAGCCGGGTCCGCTCGCGCTGGGCCCACGCGGAGCCGGTCACGTCGGCGTAGGCCGGACCGCGCCAGTCCGCGAGCGCCGCGTCGAGGCCGGCCAGCCCGTCGGGTGCGCGCCGGGCCCGGGCCAGGGCGCCCTCGAACCGGTGGACGTCCACGGCGTCGCGCGGCAGGCGCAGCGCGTAGCCGGGTCCTTCCGTGATGAGGACGCGCGACGGAGTGCGGGGCGGCCGGTCGGGTTCGAGGGCGCGGCGCAGCGCGGCGACGAACGTACGCAACGCACCCACGGCGCGCACCGGCGGCTCGGGCCACAGGTCGTCCACGAGGGTGTCGGTGGGGACCATGCGTCCCCCGGCGGCGACGAGCCGGGCGAGAACCTCGCGGTGGCGGGGCCCGCCCAGGTCGATCGCGGTGCCGTCGTCGCGGAGGGCCCGCACGGCACCGAGTACGTCGATTCGCATGTCCTCCATCCTCCGTGCCGCCGGCCCGCGACGTCGAAGCGTACTGATCGGCTGCTGATCGCCGTCGCCCACGCTGGTTCCGTCAGTCCCCGGGCCGAGGCTTTCGCCCTGGTTCCGTCCGTCCTCGGGCCGAGGCTTTCGCCGACCCCGACCCCCGACCCCGACCCCGACCCCCGAGAGGGCCTTCTCATGACCCCCACCCTTCCCGGCTTCGACCACGTCCGTCTGCCCGGCGCCGACGGAGTGGAGCTGGCCGCCGCCGTCGGCGGCAGCGGCAGCCCGGTCGTGCTGCTGCACGGCTTCCCCCAGACCCACCTGATGTGGCGGCACGTCGCCCGGCGGCTCGCCGGCGAGCACACGGTGATCTGTCCCGACCTGCGCGGTTACGGCGCCAGCGACAAGCCGACGGCCACCGGCCCCGAGGTGTACTCCAAGCGCACCATGGCCGCCGACGTCGTCGCCCTGGCGGCGGCGCTCGGCCACGAGCGCTTCGCCCTGGTCGGCCACGACAGGGGCGCCCTGGTCGCCTTCCGGGCGGGCCTGGACCATCCGGAGACCCTCACCCACCTGGGCATCCTCGATGTCGTGCCGACCCTGGACATGTGGAACGTCCTGCACGGCGTCCCGGCGGCGGTCGGCTACCACCTGTTCCTCATGGCGCAGCCGCCGGGGCTGCCGGAGACGATGATCGCCAACAGCGCCGACGCCTTCTTCGGCTCCTTCCTCGACGCCTGGGCCAGGGACCCGGCCGCGATGCCGGAACCGGTCCGGGCCGCGTACCTGCGGGCGAGCGCGGCGGCCGTGCCGTCGATCGTCGCGGACTACCGGGCCTCGGCGGGCATCGACACGACGCACGACCAGGCGGACCAGGACGCCGGCTCCCAGCTGGCCATGCCCGTGACGGTCGTGCAGCAGGACTGGGGCGCGCGACTGGGCTACGACGCCGCCGCGGTCTGGCGCGCGTGGGCGCCGGACCTGGACCACCGGCTGACCGGCGCGGGGCACTTCATGGCCGAGGAGGCGCCCGAGGAGATCACGGAGGCGATCCGCGACCTGCTGCTCCGCTGAGTCCTCCTTCCCCCCGAGGCCGCGGGAGGCTGTGCCCGAGGCCCGATTTCGGCGCCGCCGCCTCGGGCACCGTGTCGGCGCGCGGACCGGTGGTACGCCTGGCTTGCCCGGTTCAGACCTGGAGGGCGGCGAGCCAGTCGGTCAGCAGGCGGTTGACTTCGTCGGGGCGTTCCTGCTGGACCCAGTGGCCGCAGCCGTCCAGGAGGTGGGAGGCGGACAGGGCGGGGAGCGTGGTGGGGTAGGCGTCGATGGCGTCGGACATCCAGGTGGTGGAGGCGTCCAGGGCACCGCCGACGAACAGCGACGGCTGCGCGATCGGGGCTCCGCGGTGGCGGGCGAGGTCTTCCCAGTCGCGGTCCATGTTGCGGTACCGGTTGAGCGCGCCGGTCAGACCGGTGCGCTCGAACTCCCCGGCGTAGACGTCGAGGTCGTCCTCGCTCAACCAGGCCGGGAGCGGGCCGCCGGGGAAGCGGTCGCGCAGCCGGCCGCCGCGGGTGACGAAGTGCGGATCGGGCTCGTCCCCGGCCGGCATGGTGTCGGCGGACAGGGCGGCGTAGAAGCCGGCGAGCCAGCCCCGCACATCGGGCTCGATCTCGGCTTCGGCGCGGCCGGGCTCCTGGAAGTAGGAGACGTAGAACTCCTGCTCCTGGCCGCCGATCCGGTCGAAGACGTCGGTGGGACGGGGGCCGCCGGGCGGCGCGTACGGCACGCTCAGCAAGCCGACCGCGTGGAAGACCTCGGGGTGCAACAGGGCGGAGGCGGCGGCGATGTTGGAGCCCCAGTCGTGGCCGACGACCACCGCCCTCTCCTCGCCGAGGGCGCGCACGACGGCGACGTTGTCCTCCACCAGGTCGAGCATCCGGTAGGCGTCGACCGCCTCAGGCCTGGAGGAGCGGCCGTAACCGCGCACGTCGATCGCCACCGCCCGGTAGCCGGCCGCGGCGAGGGCCGGGAGCTGCCGGCGCCAGGAGTACCAGGTCTCGGGGAAGCCGTGCACGAGCAGGACCAGCGGACCGGCGCCCTGCTCGACCAGGTGCAGACGTCCGGCCGGGGCCGCGACGGTGCGATGGTGGGGTTCGGTGGTCGGATCGGGCTGCATGGGCTTCTCCTCGGTTCGCGGCGACGCGGCTACGCATCGATCATGCGGCGCGCCGCCCGCCCGACGCGATCACCCTTGCCGTTCTGGCAAGCTCGCAGGTCAGCCAGGTGAAGCGGCACGACGGGAAGGAGCGGGGACGGTGCCAGGGAACGGAGCGGCCCAGGCACTGGCGTCGATGGGGGCCCGACTGCGGGCCGTGCGCGAGCGCCGTGGCCTCACGCTCGCCGGCGTCGGCGACGCCACCGGCATATCGTCCAGCACGCTGTCGCGGATCGAGACCGGGCGGCGCAAGCCCACCCTGGAGGTGGTGCTGCGGCTGGCGGAGGAGTACGGAGTCTCCCTGGACGAACTGGCCGCTCCCGCTCCCGCTCCTGCGACCGAGCGCCGTAGCCCGGCGCCTCGCACCGCCCGCGCCGACAAGACGGTGCTGCCGCTGACCCGCTACGTCGGCGGCCTGCACGCCCACAAGCACGTCCTGCCCGCCGTGGGGGAGCCGCCCGGACGGCCCCGACAGGTGTCCCACGAGGGTTACGAGTGGCTGTGCGTCCTGTACGGGCGGCTGTGGCTGGCCCTCGGCGACCAGGACCTCGTCCTGACCGCCGGGGAGGTCGCCGAGTTCGACACCCGCACCCCCCACGGAGTCGCGAACGCCGGCTCCTCCGGACCGGTCGAGTATCTGATCATGTTCGGGCCGCAAGGAGAACGCCTACGACCGCGCACCCCTCCAGTAGGTAAGCAGCGTTGACGGAAAGTTCGCTGAACGCGCTGAACGCGCTGAACGCGCCGGACGGTGTGTCCGGTGGCGTCGCCGTGCCGGATCGCGGCGGTCGGTGCGAGGCCGCGTTGCACGGCGCGGGCCGTGACACCTCCGGGCACGCGCCCTCGGCGCCGTTCGAGGGCAAGTCGTCCCAGGTAGTCCCGTGCTCCGGGCCGAGCCCTCGCCCCTTCGGCAAGTCGGCGAGGGTGCCGCGGCGCAGGGTGTGGACGCGGAGCCTTCCGCCGGAGGGCCGGGCCCTGCTCGTCGCGGCCTGCTGACGCACGGACCTGACCGCATGTCGGCTCGTCCCGCCGCTTGGGACCTCGAAGTCGGCGGTGGACCGGATCACCGCCGATTCACGAGGGAACACGCCGCTCGGCGGCGTCGAACGCGGCCGCGAGCGGGGACAGCGCCGCGCGGAGCTGGTCGGGCAGCGGGCCGGAGGGCACGACCAGTTCTCCGGCGCCGGAACTCCCGGCGGCCCCTGTGTTCCCGGCCGGTCGGAGCCAGCCTTCCAACGCGATGCGAACCGCCGCGGCCACGCTCGCCGCGAGGACGCGGGCCGTGTGCGGTCCGGCGTCACCCAGGCGCTCGGCGATCACCGCCGTGAGAGGGGGCTCGATGCCGGCGGTGGCGTCGAGGAACGCGTCGCGCAGCGCGGTCCGGGTGGTGATCAGCAGCAGCGCCTCGTGCGCGCGCTCACCGGTGTCCGTGTACTGCTCGACCACCGCTTCGGTGACGGCGTCAGCCAGGCGCACTCCCGCGGGCCGGGCCGCGACCGCTGCCGCGATGCGCGCCTCCCGGTCCGCGGTGACGGCGGAGACGATCGCCTGCTCGCGGCTGGCGAAGTAGTTGTTGTAGGTGCGCGGCGAGACCCCCGCCGCCTCGGCGATGTCCTCGACCCGTACCTGGTCGGGGCCGCGCTCCACGGCCAGGCGCAGGGCCGCTTCGCGTAGCGCCTCGCGCGTGGCCCGCTTCTTCCGCTCCCGCAGCCCCGGTGGTGGTGTCGTCACGGTGCCAGCGTTCCACACGGGGCTGCGTGCGCGCAAAGTTGCGCACACGCGAAGTTGCGCGCACGCGAAGTTGCGCGCACGCGAAGTTGCGGGTACGAAAAGTTGCGTGCACGCAGTTTTTCTGTCAGTCTCGGCCGACCGAGACCGGCAGAGAGAGGACGTCACCGTGCGAGCAAGAGGAATGACCTACGACACCGGGTTCGTCCTGCACGGCCGGACATCGCGCGAGCACTTCAGCCCCGCGGTGGTCCGGCGCGAACTCGCCGTCATCCGCGACGACCTGCACTGCAACGCGGTCCAGATCATCGGCGGTGACCCGGACCGACTGGAGCTGGCCGCCGGCGCCGCCGCCGAACTCGGCCTGGAGGTCTGGTTCTCGCCCTATCCGCTGGAGCTGGACCCGGAGCAGATCCTCACGCTCTTCCGCGACTGCGCCGAGCGAGCCGAACGGCTCCGGCGGCAGGGGGCCGCCGTCGTCTTCGTCGCAGGCGTCGAGCTGAGCGTGATGAACCGCGGCTTCCTGCCCGGGGAGAGCCCCGAGGAACGGGTCGAGCAGCTGATGGGCCGACCCGAGCGACGGGCCGAGGCGATGCGCGAGCTCGGCGTGCGCGTCAACGCGTTCCTCCGTGACGCCGTGGCCACGGTCCGCGAGTGCTTCCAGGGCAAGCTCACCTACGCGTCCATTCAGTTCGAACAGGTCGACTGGACTCCCTTCGACATCGTGACGTTCGAGCTGATCCGCTCCGCCGAGGTCGCCGACCGGTTCCGGGACGCGGTGCGCGCCCTGGCCCGAGGCCCGAAGCCGCTCGCCGTCACCGGGTTCGGCACCGCGGCCTACCGCGACGCGGGAGACCGCGGCGGGCGGGTGCTGGACGTGGTCGAGCACGACCCGGAGACCAGGGCCCCTGTACGGCTGAACGGCGTGTACGAGCGTGACGAGGCGGGCCAGGCCGCGTATCTGGGCGAACTGCTGGAGATCTTCGAGACCGAGGGCGTCGACAGCGCGTTCGTGTTCCTGTTCGCCTTGTCCGGCTATCCGCACCGTCCGGACGGAGACCCCAGGGACGACCTGGATCGCGCCGGCCTGGGCATCGTCAAACTCCTCGAAGGGCGCCGGGGGCAGACCTACCCCGACATGGAATGGGAACCCAAGGCCGCCTTCGCGGCCGTGGCGCAGCGGTACCGGAGGTGACAGGTCCCGCACACGACGGCCACGGCTCGGGATCCGAACCGCCCCGCCACGCGGATCCCGAGCCGAGGGAAGCGGCACTCGCCGTACTCGCCGTACTCGCCGCAGAGTTCGCGCCGGTCCGCCGCCGCGGCCTGCGGGCCGACGGCGTGCCGTACCTGCGCGGCTTACCGACGCCGTACCTGCGCGGCTTGCTCACGCCGGGCCTTTCGGGCCGGGCGTCCGCCTGCCCCGTCCGCGTTCCACGGGGTCCGCGGGCGGTACGCGGGCGGGTTCAGGCCGTGCGCTCGGCGACGAAGACGGGGATCTCCCGGTCGGTGTGGCGCTGGTAGTCGGCGTAGTCCGCGAAAGCCTCGACCGCGCGCTCCCACCAGATCCGGCGTTCCTCGCCCGTGACGAGACGGACCTTCATGTCCCACTGCCGGGTCCCGTCCCGCAGTTCGACGAGAGGGGAGGCGACGAGGTTGTGGTACCAGACGGGGTGGGTGACCGAGCCGCCGTTGGAGGCGACGAGGGCGTAGGCCCCCTCGTGCTCCACGCGCATGAGGGGGGTCTTGCGGAGCCTGCCGCTCTTCGCGCCGACGCTCGTGACCAGGACGACCGGCAGGCCGCGCATCGTGGTTCCCTCGGTGCCGCCGGACGATTCGTACAGTGCGACCTGTTCACGGACCCGTTCGTTCGTGCTGGGCTCATAGGTGCCGGTGAGGGGCATCGGGTGTTCACCTTTCCGAGAGGGACGGGGTGCGACCGGGGGCGGCGCACCGGGGTTCTGCCGACGCTATCGGACGGTCCCGCGCCCGCCCACCGGACACGGGACCCGGGCGATGCGGAAGGGCCCGGACTTCCCCGGCTGCGCCTTCGGCCCGGACCGCCCCGCCGCCGGACCGCCCGGAGCAGCTCTGTGGGCGGGTCCGGCGGACGAGGACGAGGTGCCGGGCGAGTCCGAGCTCGCCGGCCTCAGGACGCATGAGGTCGCTGGAGTCCCTGAAGGAGGAGGGCGATCAGGCGTCGGGGGTCGTAGCGGGGGTCGTCGTCGCGGCCGATGCAGAGGTTGCCGATGCCGCGCATCAGCTCGTACGGCTGTGTGCCGGGCCTGATGTCGCCGGCCTCGACCGTGGCGTCGAGCAGTTGGGCGCAGACGGGCAGCAGGCGGTCGAGGAAGTGGGCGTGCAGCGCGGCGAAGCGGTCGTCGTCGGACTGGAGGGCGTCGGCGAGTCCGTGCTTGGTGACCAGGAAGTCGACGAAGAGGTCGATCCACTGGCGCAGTGCTTCGAAGGGGGAGTCGGTGCGGGCCAGCAGGTTCGGGCCCGCTTCGGCGCACGCCTCGATCTGGTGGTGGTAGACGGCCGTGACGAGATCCGCCCGGGTCGGGAAGTGGCGGTAGATCGTGGCCATCCCGACGCCCGCCCGTGCCGCGATCCGGCGGATCGGTGCGTCGACGCCGGAGGTGACGAACACCTCGGCGGCGGCGGTGAGCACCGTCTGCCGGTTGCGCTGGGCGTCGGCCCGCTTGCCTCGGGACGGCGCGTCCCCTGCGGGGCTCTCGGTGGCCATCGCGTCTTCCTCCCACACCGATTGACAAAACGGAGCAGCGCTCCGGATAGTAAATGGAGCAGCGCTCCGTTTCAGGTTAGCCGAAACGGAACGCCCCTGACCGCCATGCCGCCCGCCGGACGCAGGAGACCGCCGGGCGACGTGCGCCACCGAAAGGGAACCCCACCGTGAGCACACCCACCGCCACCGCCATCGACGCCTTGGGCTCGCCCGTCCCGGTCCTGTCCTTCAGCCCCGTGGTCCTCTCCGTGCCCGGACGTCCCGTGGACCTCCAGGTGCGCGTCTCCGCACCCGCGACCGGAACCGGCCTCCCCGTCATCCTCCTCTCCCACGGCCACGGCCCCTCGTACCACCTCTCCTCGCTCAACGGCTACGCGCCGCTCGCCGACTTCTGGGCCGCGCACGGATTCGTCGTCGTCCAGCCCACCCACCTCACCTCCCGGACGCTGAGCCACCTGGTCGCCGACGCACCCGGCGCGCCCGACTTCTGGCGCTCCCGCGCCGAGGACATGATCCACATCCTCGACCGGCTCGACCTGCTGGAACGCACCGTGCCGCAGCTCGCGGGGCGGATCGACCCCGCCAAGGTCGCCGTCGCCGGGCACTCGCTCGGCGGCTTCACCGCCGCCCTCCTGCTCGGCGCCGGCCTCGCCGACCCCGACACCGGCAGCGTGGTGCACCTCGTCGAGCCCCGGATCAAGGCGGGCGTACTGCTCGCCGCGCCCGGCAGGGGCGGCGACGTCCTCAACGGGCCCATGGCCGAGCAGTGGCCGATCATCGGGGCCGTCGACTTCTCCACCATGACCGCACCCGCACTGGTCGTCGCCGGCGACAAGGACGACTCCCGGCACTTCACGGACATGGGCCCGGCCTGGCACGCCGACCCCTACACCCTCGCCCCCGGCCCCAAGACCCTGCTCACCCTGTTCGGCGCGGAGCACGGTCTCGGCGGGATCGCCGGATACGACGCCGCCGAGACCACGGACGAGAACCCCGGGCGAGTCGCCGCCCTCGCCCGACTCGCCGCGGCCTACCTCGACACCCAGCTCCACCCCGGCGCCCCCACGTGGCCGCACGCGTGCGAGGCCCTGGCGACCGACCCCGACCCGGTGGGACGGGTCGAGTCCAAGTAAGCCCCCATAGCCGGTCGGCCAGCCGGGCGGACGGGCATGCGAGGCGGAAGGCACATCGGGCCGTCCACCGCCCCGAGCCCCACCGCAACCCCCACCGCACCCCGGCCGACGCCCCCGACCGCCCCACGCGCCGAACCGGCGCCACCACCCGGGGGCAGTGACGCCGGCTCGACGGGGGCCGGCCCTCAACGGGCCGTCGTCACCTGCCGATCCACGCGTTGCTGATCGACAGCGTGGAGGTGTTGCCCTGCCGGTCCGTGACCTCGGCGGCGAGCGCGATCCCCGCGCCCTTCGCCGGGTTCCTCACGAGGATCCGGCCGCCGAGGACGGGCACGGCCTGCCACGTCTTCCCGTCGTCGTAACTGACCTTCACGGTCAGCGACTTGAGGTTCTTCCCGGCCGCCGAGCCCTGCACGGTCACCGGGACCGAGGCCCACGTCCGCTCCGGCGCCCGCGTCTCCAGGTCCACCGGCGCCGCGAAACGGACCGTAGACACCGGGAGGGCGGTGGTCTCCGCGACCTGTTCCGACCGGAACGCGAACGAGGTCTCGACCCGGGTGGACGCCCCGGCGACCTCCGCCGGCCGCTCCGCCGAGGTGACGAGGCGGTACGCGGCGTCGGCGCCGTCGACGACGAAGGGCTCCGAGCCGCTCAGCGGGTCCTCGTTCGACGCGACCTTCTCGCCGTCGCGGTACAGCGTCGTCGTGGCCGAGGAGTACAGGGTGGAGCCCGCGTGGCCCCGGCCGTCGGCCAGCAGGGGCACCGCGCCGACGAGCCGCTGCTCGCCCGTCGCCGGATCGGGCGCCGTGCGGAAGACCCCCGTGCCCTCGCCCAGGAGCGGGCCGAAGACGCCGGAGTTGAACCGCTCGCCGTACGTCCGGCCCGCCTCGTACCGCTTCGGCGCGGCCATCTCGTAGCTGCCCTCGAAGGCCGGGTAGCCCCACTCGTCGGGTGCGCCCAGCTGGTTGAACCGGGTCAGCCAGCGGACGCCGTCCGCCGTGGAGACGTGGAAGGTGCGCGTGCCGGGCGCCGGCTGCGGGGCGGAGAAGGCGTTGCCCTCGGGCGCCCCCGGCAGGTGGGCGTACGGGGAGGCGAGCGCGGACTTGCCGGGCGCGGAGGCGCCGAGCTCCACCTTCAGGGTGGCGAACTCCTCCGCCTTCACGTGCCGGGCGTAACCGGTCGCGACCGTCTCCGCCTTCCCGCCGAAGGCCACCGCGTACTGGCTGGTGGCGTCCTTCAGGAAGTGCGCGTCCCAGGTCTGGAGCAGCGAGCCGTCGGTGACGGCCGGACCCTGGTGGGCGGTCCGGAAGCCGGCGAAACCGCGCAGCACCCAGCCGTTGCCGACCCGCCCGATCTCGGTGTTCCGCTCGTAGTAGGTGCCCGCGTAGTCCGCCCGGTCGATCCCCGGCACGGTCAGGTCCACGGGCTTCGTCGTGCGCGCGTCGACCGTGACCGTGGTGTCACCGGAGACGTCGAGCCTCGGCTGCGCGATCCAGTCGGTTCCCTTGGCGTAGTCCGAAGGGTCCTCGTAGACGGCGGTGTTGAGGGTGTACGACCCCTTGGGCACGCGGATCGTGTGGCTGCCCGGCTCGTTGTCGATCCGGGTCTGGAAGCCGGCCGCCGGACCGGCGACGCCGGTCAGGGTGTTGGCGAAGTCCTGGGCGTCGGCGCCGTCGCGGCCGAGCGTGCGGACGGTGAGGTCGTACGACTCCGCCTCCCGCACGGCCACCGCGGCCGTGCGCACCGACTGCCCCGCACCCGTGGCGGTGACGTACCCGGTGAAGGTGCCGTCGGTCCCGCCCACGCGGGTGTCGGCGGTGAGCTCGACCTCCGCCGACCCGCCGGCCGGCACGGTGAGCCGGGTGGCGCCGAGCGTGAAGAAGCCCTCCGGGGCGGGCCTGCCCGCCGGGTCCAGGCCGGAGACCGACAGGTCGAGGGTGACGTCGGTCGTCCCGAGGTTGCGGTAGCCGACCTTCCGGGTGACCGGCTCGTCGTCGGCGTGCGGCCACCGGGCCGTGCCGAAGTTCAGCGACACCGGCCCGGGGACCACGGTCCCGGCCAGCGCCCGGTCGACCCGGACGCGGCCGGTGCCCTGCTGGAAGGCGGTGAGGCCGGCGCCGCCCTCGGCGGACCCGGTCAGCGCGCCCTTGAGTTCGGCGGCCGTCCAGTCGGGGTGCCGCTGCTTCAGGAGCGCGGCCGCGCCCGCCACGTGCGGGGTCGCCATCGAGGTCCCGTCGATCTGGAGGTAGCCCGGCGCCGGGTGCGGGGTGCCGGGGCGGGTGTCGATCGCGCTGCCGGGCGCGGCGGCGGCCGTGATGGCGACACCGGGCGCGGTCACGTCGGGCTTGACGGCGCCGTCGCCGAGGCGCGGGCCGGTCCCGGAGAAGGGGGCGAGCCGGTCGTCGTGGTCGACGGCGCCGACGGTCAGCGCGGCGTCCGCGCTGCCGGGCGAGCCGATCGTCGAGGCGCCGGCCTCGCCGTCGTTGCCGGCGGCGACGGCGAAGAGGATCCCCTTCTCGGCGGAGATCCGGTCGATCGCCGCCTCCAGCGGGTCGACACCGGGGCTGTCCGGGCTGCCGAGGCTGAGGTTGACCACGTCGGCGCCCTCGGCGGCGGCCCACTCCATGCCCGCGAGGACGGCGGAGTCGTCGCCGTACCCGTCGTCGTCGAGGACCTTCCCGCTGATCACCTCGGCGCCCGGCGCCACGCCCTTGAACCGGCCGCCCGACCGCGCGCCGGTGCCGGCGGCGATGGAGGCGACGTGGGTGCCGTGGCCGACGCGGTCCGCCGCGTCGGGGGAGGCGGAGAAGTTCTTCTCGCCGACGACCCGGGTCCGCAGGTCCTCGTGGGTCTTGTCGACACCGGTGTCGAGGACCGCGATCCGCACGCCGGTGCCGTCGAAGCCGGCCTCCCAGGCCCGGTCGGCGCCGATCCGGCGGACGCTGCGGTCGAGGCTCGCGCCCCGCACCCCGTCCAGCCAGACCGTGCCGATGCCGGCGGCCGCGGCCCGGGCGCCGCTCGCCCGACGGTCGGTCAGCGCCTCCCAGACCCGGGCCAGGTCGTCCTGGGAGGCGAGCAGGGCGTCGGCGCCGAGCGTCGGGAAGGTGCGGCGCACCTCGGTGTCCCCGGCCGCGCGGAGCGACGCCCGCGCGGAGGCGGCGCTCCCGTCGTACCGGACGATCAGCTTCAGCCCGGAGCGGTGGCTCGCCCGCAACCGGGGGTCGGTGAGCACGGAGAGGTCGAAGAGCCGCTGGTCGAGCCGGCCGTCCGCGATCAGGGGCCGCGCGTCGGCGGGCACCACGAGGGTGCGGTCGCCGGTGCGCCGCACCTCGACGGGTATGCGCTCGCGGCCGGGAGCGGCTTCGAACCGCACCATCCGGCCCTCGGCGTCCACCACCACCCGGTCGCCGGTGACGAGCGGGATCCGCTGGTCACCGCCGATCCGGGCCGGGTGCGGAGCCGAGGCGTCCGAGGTGCGCGGGGTGGTCGGGACGTTCGCGGTGGCCGGGCCGGTCATGCCCGCCACGAGGGCCACCGAGGTGGCCGCCGCGATCGTGAGGGCGCGTGCTTTCTGCACGGGTGCGCGCAAGTCTCCCCCAGGAGCTTGGGATGAGGTCGAGTGGTCGAATCCGGCCAGCGGCGCGAACGGCGCCCGCGGTCGGTCAGCGCAGTATCCGAGGTCACCGGGATGGTGATCAACGGCGGTGGGGGAGTGGGGCCTTGGAGCGCATGGTTTCCGGCCATGCCGGAGGGCGTGAGTTCGATGGGGTGACGACGGGTGTGTGACGAGCGTGTGACACCCGTGCGATGCCTGCGCGACAGCGGCGCCGGACGAAGCGCCGACACCCCAGGTGCGGAGGGGTTTTCCGGGCGCGCCGCCGCCCCGGCCGGAGCGCCCCTCTCCGATTGGCCGTATCCGGGCCGCAGACCCCGAAGTGCCCCAGGACGTCGCCGCCCGACTGCGCTCGCGCCTGATGGCCGCACGACGTGCCGTGGCCGCGACCAGGCGCGCCCAGGACGCCCGGGCCGAACGCGCTGCCCGGACCCGGGCGCACGCCGCGAAAGTCGTCACGGGACGGCGCCCGGGCGCGGACGGGCCGCTTCGGTCGCCGGCCCGTCCGTGGCGCTCAGCCCCTCCGCCGGGCCGCCTCCCCCCGGCACCGTAGACGCTCGGACATCTTTCTGCGACGGGAAGATATTCAGCGGCTCCTTCGATCTTCCTAATGTGGAGGCACACGAGGGGCGGTCGCCCCCAAGACCACCACCACAACAGGGAGTTCACCATGCGCGCTGTCATCCAGAAGTCCTTCGGCGGCCCCGAAGTCCTCGAACTCGCCGAGAGGGACAAGCCCGCCCCGCTCGGCGGCGAGGTCCTGGTCCGCGTTCACGCGAGCGGTGTCAACCCGGTCGACGTGGCCGTGCGTTCCGGCGCCTACCCGCTCCTGGGCGAGCCCCCGTTCGGTGTCGGCTGGGACATATCCGGCGTCGTCGAGGAAGCCGGACCCGGTGCCCGCTTCAAGCCCGGGGACGAGGTCTTCGGCATGCCGTTCTTTCCGCGCGCCGCCACCGGCTACGCCGACTACGTGGCGGTGCCCTCGCGCCAGGTGGCCCGCAAGCCCGCGACGCTCGACCACGTGCGGGCCGCCTCCGTGCCGCTCGCCGCCCTCACCGCCTGGCAGGGCCTGGTCGACGCGGCCCGAGTCGCCGAAGGGCAGCGGGTGTTGATCCACCGGGCGGCCGGTGGCGTCGGCCACTTCGCGGTGCAGATCGCCAAGGCGCGCGGCGCCCACGTCACGGCCCTGACGAGCGCCGCCAACCACGATTTCGTACGCGAACTCGGGGCGGACGAGATCATCGACCACCGCACCACCGACTACACCGAAGCGGCCGAGGAGATCGACGTCGTCTTCGACTCCAGCTCCGAGGGCGAGCGCGCGCTGAGCGTCCTGAAGCCCGGCGGCACCCTGGTCAGCATCATGGAGCACTGGAACACCGAGCTCGCCGCCTGCGTCGAGAGCGAAGGCCGCCGCTTCGCCGGGGTCTCGGTCGAACCGGACTACGCCTCCCTGGAGGCGATCGCGGCCCTGATCGACGCCGGCCGCATCCGCCCGCACGTCTCCGTGTCGCTCCCGCTCGAACAGGCGGCGAAGGCCCATGAGCTGGTCGGTTCCGGCCGCACCCGCGGCAAGGTCGTCCTGACCGTGGCCTGAGCGGGGCGGGTTAGAGTGCGGAAGAAGACCGGAGTCCCACGGAGAGGGGCGGGAGTTGGACATCCTCACCGAGGTGCTGGCCTCGATGCGCACCGGCCGACCGGTCTCCGTCCGCACCACCGGACGCGTGCCCTTCGGACTGAGGCTGCCCCCCGTGGCCGGCGCGGGATTCCACGTGGTGCTGTCGGGTACGTGCTGGCTCGTCCCGCTGGAAGACACGGCCCCCCAGCCGCCCCTCCCGCTCGGCCCGGGCGACGTGGTCTTCCTGCGGGACGGGTGCGGTCACATCCTGGCCGACCACCCCGACACCCCCGCCGAGGTCGAGCGGGCCTCCCAGTTCAGCCCGGGCTCACCGCTCGGCACGGTCACCGTCGGCGGCGAGGGCGCCCCCACCAACCTGCTGTGCGGCAACTACCACCTCGACCAGGCCCGCCCCCACCCCCTCGTACGGCAGCTGCCCGAGATCATCCATCTGCCCGCGCACCCCCTCCGGCACCCCGAACTGGCTTCGGCCGTACAGCTGTTGCGCACGGAACTGGAGCAGCCGCGGCCGGGCTCCGCCGGCATCGTGCCCGCGCTGATCGACTCGCTGCTCCTGTACATCCTGCGCGCCTGGCTGGAGGAACGTCCGGCCGCGCAGGCCAAGGGCTGGGCCGCCGCGCTCGCCGACACGGCGGTCGCGCCGGCCCTGGCGGCGATCCACGAGAAGCCGGCCTTCCGGTGGACCGTGGAGTCGCTGGCCACCCGCGCGGGTCTGTCCCGCGCGGCCTTCGCCCGCCGCTTCAACGACCTCGTCGGGGAGCCGCCCATGGCGTACCTGACCCGCTGGCGCATGACGACCGCCGCGCGACTCCTCCGGGAGTCCGAGGCCCCGCTGTCCACGGTCGCCGCGCGCACCGGCTACGGCTCCGAGTACGCCTTCGCCAAGGCTTTCAAGCGCGAGTACGGCCAGGCCCCGGGCGGCTACCGGCGCGAGGCCCGCGCGGCCTGACCGGGAACCCCACCGCAGCGGAGCTTCCGTGGAAGGCGCCACCCTTCGAGGGAGGCCGTGTCCCGCTCGCCGAGGCGGCGGATCTCGGCGTGGGTGGTGCGGTGGCGGCGCTGCCACCGCTTGAGGCGCCGGCCCCGAAACGGAGCGGTAGGCGATCGCGCTCCCGATACCGAACCGGGCGTGGGTCTCACCGCACCACAACCGCACCGGATCACGCGGAGAGCGGGGGAAACCATGGTGAGACGGTGGCTGACCCGGAGAAAGGGACCGCGGTGATCTACAGCTGAACGGCGGGATCGATCGCGCTCACCACGTGACCACCTGTGGTCCCGCCCGTGCATTCCCAGACCGCGGTCTCCTGGAAGTAACCCACATGCAGACCACGGCCGTGCTCGCCGCAGACGGGCCAGGTCACGCGATGGTGGCTCATGACGAATTCCTGCACTCCTTCCGCCACGGCACCCAGAACCTCTGCCGAATCGGGTGTGGAGACCTCCGCCGACTTGATGTGGACCACGCCGACCGGTCCCAGGTCCGGGTCGCGGACGTAGTCGATGAAGCAGAAGTCGTCGCCGGTGGCCGCTTTCCCGGTGTCCTGCTCCGCCGACTCGGTGACCGTCTCGAAGGACCGTCTCGCCATGGAGAAGGTTCGCGCGGTCCAGGATTCACAGAACTCCGACTCCGGGATTTCTCCACGCTCGCCGTACAGCTCGGCCATCCACGTCAGCACCTCCTCGGGGAGTCGCTCCCCGTGCCGCCAGACCGCTCGCAGCATCCGGTCCTGCCAGTCCGAGAAATCCGACATCATCGTTGCCTCCTCATGGCAATGAAAGCCGGGGGAGAAGCGGCTGCCCACTTCTCCCCCAGCGGTGATCAACCCGAAGGATCTCAGGTGAGGAGACCGTTGACGTCCAGCGTCGGGTTCCTGACGCAGATGTTCATGACGGTGAGCTTCTTCGACCTGTGGCGTGGATCGGGTAGTCGGCGTGACAGACGAGTGAAGCCCCCGGGAGACAGGTTCACGGCCGAGAGCACCCGCGTCGCCAGAGGCTCGACGTGCTTGTCCACCCGTCCGGACCGGACCTGTCCAGCGCGTATCTCCATTTCCTCACCGCCCGCGTCCGCGAACGCCGCCGTGCGATCGGCAGCCGGTGGTGCCGGTCGAGCGCCGGCCGACAGGCCCTGCCCGCCCTCGCTCGCCGGGGCAACGGACATCCCTACGCCCAGCTCGTGGCCGGGTTCGGCATCGGTGCAACCACGGCCCACCGGTCCATCACCGAAGCCGTCGATCTCCTGACCGCCCTGGCCCACCCAGCGGGACAGCTCATCTCTCGCCGTTTCGATGCCGAGATCCGTGACGGACAGTACCCCTGCCGGGCCTGGCCAGACGCATCGCCTCGGCGATCGCCGTGGACAGGTGCTCGCTGTGCCCGCCGCCGTAACCCCAACCGGCCACTCCTCCTGCGCGCAGGAGGCGATCATCGAAAGGACCACGGCCGGAATCGACGGAGAAACGGAGCCGGGCGTGTGCGCGGTTGACGGCTGCCTGTCGGGTGGCGTGGGGTCGTCCCGGGCGGCGTTCGAACGGCACCCGGGACGTTCCGCCGGTTCCTGCACAGGCATTGTTCGACGAACGCGGGGATCTGCGGCCTTTCACGGGCCGTGACGATGCGATGGGTGCGGGCGGTGGTGATGCAGCCGTGCGGCCGGGCGATGCCGGCGCGTACTGGATCAGCCCGCCGGCGGACCCGGTGACGGCCTGGATGTCCACTCCGTGCCGTCGGGCCTTGCCCGGCGCAGGGCCTGTGTCAGGGGCGGTGCCCTCGCGTGGCCCGGCCGCCTGCGCGGCCACGCCCGAGGTTCAGGCGACGGACGGACGCCTTGGATCGGTCGGGACGATCGCGTGCTCGTCGAAGAGCTGTTCAAGGGCTTCGTGGCCGTGCTCTCGGCGGTATGCCATCTCGGCTGCGGTGACCGGCAGGGCCCAGAGGATGCGGGCATGGCCGTCCGGCAGCGGGCAGTGCTCCAGGCCGGGACCATGGAGGTAGGGGAGGCTGATCAGCAGGTGGTCGCAGGGGGATCCGGGCAGCCACGGCTCTCCGATGGGCAGGCTGTGCTCGACATCGAGGTGGTGATCGGCGTGGTAGCAGGCGATCATGGCCAGGAGATCGTTGAAGCGTTCGTCGCGGACGGGAGCGGTGAGGACGAATTCGAGGCCGTGACCGTCCGTCTCGACCGCGGACCAGCAGCCGGCGGTGATGTAGGCCCAGCTGTCGGCGCGCGGTCCTGGGCTGACGGTGAGGATTCGGAGGCCGGGCACCGTTTCCCTTCGTCCAGGCCCCAGGTCGTAGTCGCCGACCGTAACCAGGTGGCCGGTGAAGAAGTCGCGGACATGGGCCTCGATGCCTGCTGTCGCCCGCTGGCTGCGCTCGTTCTCGAACATGATGGAGAGGGTTTCACGGCCGGCCCACTCCGGGGCGTACCCCGTGGGGCGGAAGGCCACCGGTGACGCGCCGCCCCTTCCCGGCCTGGACCGGCGATTGGGGCGGCTCGACGTCGGTGTCGCGCGGCGCGCCCGGCCCGGGTCCGAGATCGGGGTGCTCTCCTGCCCGCCGCGGCGGTCGGTGGAGGACCGCGCCACGCTGCTGGCCACCGTACGTGCCTGGCTCGAAGCCCACGGAGCGGTGGCGGAGGCGGGCCGTCGCCTCTTCTGCGGGAAAGCCCGGACCGACCGGCCCGGATGCCCGTTCCACGAGGTCACGAGCCGGTGCGGCGCAGGGCGAGAAGCGTGGCGTCGTCGAAGCGGTGGGGTCCGTCGAGGTGGGCCATGAGAGTGTCGGCGTACGCCTGGAGGCTCGCGTGGTCACGTACGGCGGGGTGGTCGCGGGACACTTCCTCGGCGGCCTCCAGGAGGCGGGCGGTGTCCTCGTCGGGGTCGCTGTCCCGGCGTTCGATCAGCCCGTCGGAGTACAGCAGCACGATGTCGCCCTCGACCAGCGTCGTCTCGGCCGCCGCATAGGGCAGGCCGGGGAGGACCCCGAGGGTGAGGCCGGGCCCGCCGGGTGGGGCGGGGAGGAGGGTGGCGCGGCCGTCGCGGAGGAGGACCGGGAGGGGGTGGCCGGCACACGTCCAGCGGAGCAGGGACCGTTCGGGGTGGTAACGGGCGATGACGGCGGTGGCGGTGGATTCGGTGCCGTCGTCGCAGGCCACGTCGTTGAGCCAGTGGGTGAGCTGCTCGACCGGGGTGTCGGTGAAGGCGAGCCCGGCCAGGGCGTAGCGGAGTTTGGCCATGAGGGTGACGGCGTCGAGGCCGTGGCCGCGGGCGTCACCGAGGGCGAGGAGGAGCCGGCCGCTGGGGATCTGGCGGGCCTTGTACCAGTCGCCGCCGACGCCGGAGGCGTTGGAGTCGGGCCGGTAGACGGCGGCCGTGTCGATGCCGTACGAGGCGAGTCCGTCCGCGGGGCGGGGCAGGACCGCTTCGCGGAGGGCGTCGGCGATCTCGCCGAGGGCTTCGGCCCGGGCGCGCTGCCGCCGCGCTTCGGCGTCGGCGGCCTCGGCGTAGGCACGGCGGCGGGTGGCGTCGGTGATGTCGATGAGGACGGCGCGGACGGCCCAGACCGGTCCGCCACGGTGGCGGACCGGTTCGGCGACGACCCGGATGACACGCTCGTGGCTGCCGCGCAGACGCAGGGCGCACTCGGAGCGGTGCTTGCGCAGGAGGACGTCGTAGAGGAGGCGGTAGAGCTCCGGGAGGCTGTCGGGGGTGGCCAGGTCGGCCAGGCCGAGGAAGTCGCCGGGCACGGGGCCGTCGGGGGCGAGGCCGAGGACGTCGCCGAAGCCGAGGGAGGGGGCGACGGTGCCGTCGGCGAGGTTCCACTCGGCCCAGCAGGCGCGGACGAGTCTCTGCGCGGCGGCGGCCATCCGGACGCGGTGGCCGCGTTCCCAGGTGACGAGGAGGCGGTTGCCGCAGGGGGCGACGACGACGTCGTCGCTGAGGAGCGCCGGGGGCCCGTCGGGCCGGGGGACGAACCACTCCACGCTCTCCGGGCCCTGGGGCACGCGCTCGTGGTGGGCGTCGGCGAGCATGCGGGGGAGACCGGTGCCCTCCAGGACGGGGAAGCGGTCGAAGAGGCGGACCGGCCCGGACCAGGGGGGCACCGACGCGGTGGGGATGTGGGCGCGGGAGTAGTCGACGGCGCGGGCGTTCTGGGTGAGGTAGAGGAAATCGGTGATCCGGCCGCTGTCGCCGACGACGGGAGCGACCAGGATCGCCGCCGTCGGCAGGGCGTCGAGGACGTCCTGGACGGCGGCGGGCACGGGTTCGGGCGGCTCGAGTACCGGGACGGAAGGGGCGTGCGACCGTGGCCGGCGGGTGCGCGCGTAGGCGGTGATCCGGTCTCGCTGGGCGGCGAGGAGGGTGTGCAGGGCCTGGCGGTTCAGTGTCGGGCGGAGTTCCTGTCCGGTGGGCGGATGCTTCATGGGCAGGACCTTTCCGGGCGGGTGCGGGTGTGGGGCCGGGTTCGGCGGGGTGCGGGCCCTGCGCTTGCTGACGTCTCTCGGGGTCGGTTCGGGAACGGGCGGGCAGCGGGCAAGGATCGGACGGTGGCGGGCAGCGGCGGACGGGGGCGCGCAGGGAGCGGACGGAGGGGTGGACAGGGCGGGTCCTCATCCTGGGGAGAGGCCCGCACCACCCTGCAATGCCCACCATATGTCTGGATTATCAAGCAATGTCGGAGGGCGCGACCGCCGCGGCATCGCTCCCGGCCGCCCACCCCGCCCCGTGCCGCCCCGTGCCGCTCGCTGGAGCCCGCCGGAGCCCGCGCGCTCCCCGGGGGCCCCTCTCTCCTTCGTCACGCGATCGCGATGATGGCGGGCAAGGCGGACGAGGATCAGGGCTCGGGCCGTGAGGGTCGCCAGGGGTGGACGTGGCCGCGCTTTCCGGCGCATGAGCGGAACGCCACGACTGCCGGCTCTCTCCTGGCGGCGGGTGTGGAGGTGGACGCGCCCGACGGGCAGGGCGATGCGCCTTCGTGCCAGGCGGTGTCCACCTACCGGGGCGATGGCGCGGTGCTTGCCCTGGGGGATCTTCTTGTCGTGGGTCTGGCCGTCACCACTCCGGACTCCGGCGGGAGCGGACGGTGGCACGGCGGGCACGTACCGAGCCCGGAGAAGCCGCCGCTCAGGCCCGTGATCTATCGCGCCGATGACCGCTGTGCCGGGTGCTCCCCATGGCCGGACACCGAATGGGTCGTCCAGGGCGAAGGCGACCGGCTCGCCGGCCGGGCCGCGTCCTGGGAGGGGGGGACCGGCCGGCGGCGCCGAGCCACGGCACATCCGCGACGCCCGTCGCCCCACCCCGCGCCGCTTCCTCGCCTCAAGACCTCAAGACCTCAAGACCTCAAGGCGGAGATGGTGGTCTCGATCGGCGGGTCCGAGACCACCACCGGTGCTGTGCCCGCCGGTTACTCCGAGGTGGGCTCGCCGCGAAGCGCCTGGCTGACACGGGCCGGGCTCAGACGGACCGCGCGGGCGATCGTCCCCTTGTCGACGCCACGCTCGTGCGCGGCGCGCATGGCGGCGTTCCGGCGGGCGACGAGGGCCCGACGGCGGTCACGGGAAGCGACGGTGTGCTGGAGAAGGCGTGCCCAGTGCAAGAGCACGCGGCCGGTCCACAGAGTGAGGGGTCGGGGTTCGGGTGCGGTCGGGTAGGCCAACAGGTCCCCCTTCGTCAGACGCGGGTGTCGCTCCCGAAGGTGACGGCCCGCGAGGTTCGGCCACAAGCGGGCAAATCCAGCCGTCGTGACGGGTGGGGCAGGTGGGAGCACCCGTCGCGGGGCCGAGGGGGGGGGGGCAGGCGCAGCCGGCCGCGCTGTTGTCGGCCGTCCACACCACCCCGGACGAGCGGCGGAGGACACGCGTACTCGGCCGATTCCGACCGCTCCGGGGGTGGGGATCCCGCCCGTCGGGTCCGAGGCGTCTCACCGGAGGGCCGGGTGAAGGTCCGACGGAACTCGTCGATCGGCTCGGGCGGCGGTGGCGGAGCGGCGGCGATCCCGGCCTCGATGCGCGCTACGACAGCGAGCCGAAGTTCCTCCTCGTCATCTTCGAGCGGACCCGCTGTCATCGGTGATGCCGGCATTCACCGGTCTGCCGCGCCGGAGGGTTGTCAGGGTTTCCCTGACGGCCTAGCGTGTCAGGGAAACCCTGACACGATCGGAGAGTCGGCCATGGCGGCGATCACCGAGCCCACCGGCCCCACGCACTGCTCCTTCTGCGGGAAACCCGTCACCGAGGTCGGCGAGCTGATCGCGGGCCCGGGCGTCCACATCTGCGACCGGTGTGTGGCCCTGGCGGAGCGGATCGTCACCGAGACGCTCGGGGAGCCCGACGCGGAGCGCGCGCAGATCTGGGCGGCCATGACGGACGAGGACCTCCTGGACCGTCTGCCGCACGTCGCCCGGCACATCGAGCGGGCCGAGGCCGACCTGCGGTTGTGGGTGCGGGAACTCCGGCGGCGGGGCGTGACCTGGAGCCGGATCGGCGAGACGCTCGGCATCACCCGCCAGTCGGCGTGGGAGCGGTTCTCCGGCGAGGAGTGACGAGAAAGACCCCGGTCCGCGCCTGCGGCCGGCCGGCGGGCCGGGTCCAGCCGGGGAAGGCCCAGCCGGTCCTGCCGCTCCCGTTCCCGTTCCCGCTGCCGCTGCCGCTGCCACTGCCGCCGGCCTGCGGTGCGGGCCGGCGCCCCCCGTCCCGCCCCGCACGGACGCGGACGCCGGAGGAGCCGCCGACCGGGGTGCGGGTGGGCGGCGTCCTCGATGCCTACAGGGTGATCGTTCTCCTGCGGGAGTCCGGGTGGAGCCGCCTGGACCGTGAGAGCGCGACGGCGCCCGTGGCGTGCGGTGAGATCGACGTCCGCGCGCAGCTTCGCCCAGCCGGCCCCGGGTGTTCGGCGGGCACCGCGTCGACGGAGACCGTGGTGGGGAGGGAGGCCGTGGCGGTAGGGGCACGACGCCGACGGCCCCGGCCCGGCTGGGGCGGCCCTCCCCGGTCCCTCCCGTGACGGGGTGGTCGTCTCCCGCGCCTCCCCGCCTCCGCCCCCTGATCGCCCTCTGCGCCTCCTCCGCGCAGGGCCGGCCGGGGGCGGAGGCGTGTCCGGCGCCGCCGCGGCGCGCTCGGCCGGACGAATCCCGCCTCTCGCGTACGTGAACGCGCCTCGTGCGGCGCCTCCGGCCTCCCCAAACACCAGGAACGACACGCAAGTTGAAGGTGCGGGGTCCGGAAGGGCATCCGTTGCGTGGAGTATCTTCACCTGCGTTCAAGGGTTCGGCCTCCGACAGCGGTGGCCAGGGGGAGCCGGCGGAGTGTGTCGGCGTAGGGGGACAGCATGCGGCAGCTCACGGCCGACGACCCGTCACACATCGCGCGCCACCGGCTTTTGGGCCGGCTGGGTGAGGGCGGAATGGGGCGGGTGTACCTGGGGCGGTCCGAGAGCGGGCGGACCGTCGCGGTCAAGGTGATCCAGGAGGCATACGCCCAGGATCCGGAGTTCCGGCGCAGATTCGCGCGAGAGGTCAAGGCCGCGCGTAGCGTCGGTGGGCAGTGGACAGCGGCCGTGCTGGATGCCGATACCGACGCCGCCGTACCCTGGGTCGCCACCCAGTACGTTCCCGGGCCGGACCTGCACTCGGTCGTCGCCCGTGATCACGGCCCGCTGCCGGAGCACTCCGTGCGCACCCTGGCCAACCGGCTGGCCCTGGCGCTGGAGGCCATTCACGGAGCCGGGCTGATCCATCGCGACCTGAAGCCGGCCAACGTGCTGATCACCGTCGACGGGCCCCGCGTCATCGATTTCGGGATCGCCCGCGCACTGGACGGACTCGGCACGGACGGCGTGATGACACGCGGCGGCGCGGTCATCGGATCGCCCGGCTTCATGTCCCCCGAGCAGGTCCGCGGCCTCGAACTCACCCCGGCGAGCGATGTGTTCTGCCTCGGCGCGGTTCTCGCGTACGCCGCCACGGGACGTGCGCCCTTCGGCACCGCCGACAGCGGCGCGCACGCACAGATGTTCCGCATCGCGCAGGAAGAGCCCGACCTCGGCGGCGTCCCGGACACCCTGCTGCCCCTCATCCGCGCCTGCCTGCACAAGGACCCCCGATCGCGGCCCACACCGCAGCAGATCGCCGCGGAGACGAGCGCCCTTCCCGACGGCCCGTGGCTGCCGGGTGAGGTACTGGCCCAACTCGGCAGCCACGCCGCGCGATTGCTGGACCTCGACCCGGCACCGCGGCCGCACCTCCCGCCGACACCCACCGCGCGCGACCACCAGCCCGCACTCCCGCACGTCCTGCCCACGCAGACCGCGTCCGCGCCCCCCCATGCCGGCTGGTCCGCCAGCCGGGCTCCACGCCCCTGCTGCCTCTGCCGGACCCGCCTTCCCTCCGGTACATCCACTGCGCGCGGAGCCGAGGGTGCGGCGGGGCGCCCTTGTCGGGGCCGTGCTGACCTGTGTGGCCGTGCTGGCGCTGTGGGGCGGCGCCCTGCCGCTCATGGCGTTCCAGGCCGACATCCACATCGGCAGCGCGCAGCCGCATCACTGGAATCTGTCGGCCTACGAGGCCCTGGGACTCGACGAGGCCCCTGGGCCCGCTCTGCACGCCGAGCTCTTCGCCTGGCCCTGGCTGCTCACCGTACTCATCGCCCAAGCCACCCTGATCTACAGGGCCGCCGCACCGCATCGCTCCCGCGACGCCCCACGGTTGATGGGTTACGTGTGTGCCGTCGCCCTCCCCCTGCGGCTCCTTGTGGCCGACGTGGCGTGGGAGCCCCCTCTCGACAACCTGCCCTCTGCGGCCGCGGCCGCGTCCCAGTTGTCGTTCTCCTTCGAAGGCGGCTGGTGGCTGCTCCACGCAGGAGCTCTGCTCGGTCTCGTGGCCTTCGTCTGGCAGGACATCCGAGCACGAGCCGCGTACCGCTGACCACCGGCGAAGGCACGGCGACGCGACGGGAGAACGGCTGCCTGCCGCCGGCCCCCAGCACTCACCGCGGCATTCGACCGGGGAACAGCCGTATGGCGAAGGCGACCGGCCCGCCAACCGAACGGAGGACCTGGCAGTGAAGCCGTACGCCACCGCTCAGCGGCCCGGCGACCGGATGCTCCAGCGCGACGCGACCGCCGTGTGCACGGCGCCGGCCGGCACCCGCGCCGACGCCCTCCTCGGCGGACCTGCCGGGCCCCGCGGCTGCTGAGGGAGGACCACAACGCCCGCCGCGCGGACGACGGCCCCCCGGCGACCGCAGCCTGTCCGCCGCCTGCCTCGGCGAAACCCGCGACGACGAGGAGACCGGACACATCCGGGGACACCGGACCATCGCGTACCTGTCCGGCCCGGCCCGACCGAGGTGGCTGCTCCTCACCTCCGACAGCGCCTGCGCGCTCCACGGCCGCCGGCGCCCACGCCGCCCGGGCCGGCCCCGGGACCAGGAGCCGGACGACGAGGAGCCGGACGGCGAGGAGCCGGCCGAGAAGGCCACCGCCGAGCTGACCGCCGCCGAGCGCGCTCCGGTGCTCCGAAGGCCGAGCGGCCGGCTTGGCCTGGTGACGCTCATGCCGCAACGGCCCTGTCGCAGCGATGAGTTCAGCGATCCAGCCGACCGGCAGCCCCGTGGTCAAGCGATTGCCGCCGATCACCGAGCCCTGAACGATTGCGTTCGGCTGGCGCTTCCTCGCCGGAAACTGTCGCGCGCTCAGGTTCACGAGCGTGGCAAGGAAGGTTGGTGAGGGGCGCCCCGTCGTGTCGGACCTCAGGCGGGCCCTTCGGCACGTGGAGGGAGGAGGCGGGATCGGTGGGCTCGGCGATCCCCAGCGGGTCGGCAAAGGCGTGGTGGGGGAGATGCCGTCACCGAGGACCTTCGGAGGTTTCCCTGGCTGTCTTCTGTCCGGGTGGCTCGGTGTCCGCGGGTGCGAACGCACAGAAGCACAGTCAATGACCTTCTTCGTCTCGACGGTTCCCGACCGGATGTGTTGACCGCCCTGGAACTCCCGTTCGTCGAAGCCCTGGTGGGCGAGCGCTTCACCGGCGCGAACGTTCGAACCGTCCCCGATAAGGTGGGGCGATCATGTCGAACAACGGGACCACAGGGGGACTTCGGATGAGGGCAGGCGTGAGGAGGGCCGCCGCGACGGGGGCACTGCTGATCGGGCTGACGGGCTGCGGAGGCGGTGACGGGACCGGCGCGACCGGAGGGGCCGCAGGCGAAGGGCAGCCGGTCGCGCTCGACGCGACGGGTCTGACGAGCGCGCTGCCACTTGCGCACGAGATCGGCGACGTGTATCTCGACGGCGAGACGGTCACGGTCCAGGCGAGCGAGGCCCAGGAGTTCTGCGCGTCGAAAACGAACGCGCCCTGCCCCGGGATCACCGGCGGCGGCCTCAAGGAGACCGTGGTCCGCGGCACCGACGACGAGATCGAGTTCCTGCTCTTCTCCTTCGGGACGGAGGACGAGGCGGCAGCGCACCTCGGGAAGCTGGTGGCGGAGCGGAAGAAGGCCGCCGTGGACGGCTACCCCGTGAAGCCGGTGACGATCGACAGCGGTGCCGACGAGACGCAGGCCCTGCAGACGGAGGTCGGCATCGACGTGTACATGCGCATCGGAGCGGTCGTCTCCTACGTCGACGCCAATGGCGTCCTTCTGGAGAACGCTCAGCGCGCCTCCAAGGTCCAGGTCGACCGGATCAGGACCGTTGCGGCGGGTGGCACCCCCGGCCAGTGATCGGCCCCGGCCGGCCGAACCCGTGAAGAGGCGGTCCACGGCGCCCTCGCCGGCTGGCACTGGCGGCGGCCTTTCGTACCCTGCCGCCGCGAGGCCGCCCCATGCCGTCCGCGACCCCGTCCCCGGCAAGTGGTCCTCTGCCGAGCCCTTTCGGAGTGGCCACTGACCGGGCGGCGGGCCGGCGTCCCGCAACGGGTGCGGGTCACCCACGCCTACCCCGGCGTCGCGTACGGCAGGATGCTCCGCCGTGGGTGGGCACCACCCAGATCCGGCTGACCTGCCCGTAGCGGACGCCGAACGCGGCCAGGGCCACGACGACGCCGGCTCGCAGGGCCACCAGACCGGCCACAACACCGGTGACCGACCGCTCCAGGTGCCCGAGGCCCAGCGCCCTTGACCGGGCGCAGGACCGTCCTGACCAGGCCGCCGTCGCCGGAGCGTGCACGGCGCTCACCCACCACCGGGCGGAGGCCGCGGACGGGCGGTTCGGACCCCGCGTCCGTGACGTGACCCGACCGGCCGCGGATCACTCCGGACACGGTCCGCACCTGGCGGCGCCGCGGGTGCCGGGTCGGGTGACAATCCGGGACGTCTCCGGGACGTCTCCGGGACACCACCGACCGAGCTGTCGCGCCGGCCACGCATCTGCTTCCCGGCCGGTGCTTGCGTACGACGGTGTGCGGCAGCGAGCGCCGGTCGAAGAAGGCACGCTTCCGGGCCGGCCGCCGGGCCTGCGCGCCGGCGTCGGGCCCGGAGAGCCGGCACAGGTTCCGGACCGTGATCCGCTACGCGGCCGGCCACCGAGGCAGATCGAGCCGGACCAGGGCCTTCGCCCGCTGCCGCACCACACCGGCGAGTTCCGAGAAGTCCCCCTCGACCACCCGCGAGCCCCGACCCGCCGCTGCACGGAACTCGACCAGAGGAGCGGCATCGGGCCCTGTCCCCACAGCAACCGAGCGGAAGACCCTGCCGCGCATGAAGGTGAGCGAGCGTGAGGGGGCGTAAGGGGGTAGCACCACAGCCGTACCCCCTGCGCCGCGCAGCGCGTCGAAGCGCTCTCGCTCAGGCGCCGCCGGCGGGGTCGCAGGACCGCAGCCCCGTGACGTAGTTGCCGTCCGTCCCGTAGCCGGCGAAGGTCGCCCACTCGCCGGGCTGGAGCGCGCGGCACGGGGCCCACTGGCCGTTCGTGTACTCGACCGTGACGGAGACGGTGCTGCCGCAGCCGTTGTGGACGTCGGTGTAGCGCCAGCCCTGGAAGTACTCCACGCACTCCGGGGCCGGCGATCCGGTGTCCGCCACGGCGGAGGGGGTTGCGGTCAGGGCCATCAGGAGGCCCGCCGCGGCCGTGGCGGTGAGGGAGACGGGGCGCGATATCTGCTTCATGAGGTTTGCCATGGGCCGGATCCTCTCCGCCCTTGTGATTCTTGCGCAAGCATCAGCAAGAATTTTCAGCCAAGGGTCGGATCGAGAGGCTAAGTAGCAGGTCAACTGCACTTCTAAGGACCGAAATAAGTTGCATGCCTGTCGTTCAGCGCGGCCGAAGAAGTCCTGCGTCCGCACTGTCGGCGACACCGGGAGCCGACCAAAGGTGGCGTGAGACCAGGAGTGCACAGTGGCCGAGATTCGACGCAATGCTCGGCCACGCCCGGGGCTCCGGCGACGATCCGTGCAGAGAAGCCGGGCCTCCGCCTGGACCACGAAGCGCCGCACCGTCGCCCACCCGGCTACTGATCTTTTCGTTGGTTCTGTGGGGTTCTCGGGTGAAGGGCGAGACCGGCGTGGGCGAGGAAGGCCCGGGCAGGGGGTGCCGTTGATGCGGTGGGCGCCCTGTGGGGGACGGCGGCGGGCTCGCGTGTGAGCGGACAGCCCGCCCCGGAACGGGACCACCCACTTCAGGGTGATCATGCGACAGTTCCGGCCGGATCGGCCTTCCGCCGGTGTCGAGGCGGGAGGCCGATCGCGGTTCCCGTCAGGCGAAGGCGCCCCAGCCGAGGTCCACGGCCTTGCGGGGGGCGAGCCTGCCGTCGGCGGTGCCGGGGTAGAGGTGGGCGGTGCCGTCGTTCCAGACGGCCATGAGGTCGGGCAGTCCGTCTCCGGTGAGGTCGCCGACGCCCGTCATGCTGCGCACGATGCCCCAGCCCTTGGAGAGCTCGACGCGGGGTCCGAGGCCCTTGTCCACGCCCGGGTAGAGCCACAACACGCCCTGCTCGTCGACGGCGAGGACGTCCGGCCGGTTCGACGGGTCATCGCGCAGGTCGCCTATGCCGGTGGAGAGCGGCATGGTGTTCCAGCCGCCCGTGCCGATCAGGATCGCCTGTCCGAGGCCGCCGGTGGCGGTGCCGGGGTAGAGGTGGGCGGTGCCGTTGTTCCAGACGGCCATGAGGTCGGGCAGTCCGTCTCCGGTGAGGTCGCCGACGCCGGACATGGACGTGACGACGTCCCAGCCGGCGGAGAGGTGGACACGGTTCAGGAGGCCGCCCGACCCGCCCGGGTAGAAATAGAGGTTCCCGGTGGAGTCGACAGCCAGGAAATCGGGCTTGGAGTCGCCACGCATGTTGCCGACTCCCGTCAGCAGCCTCATCCCGTCCCAGTTCGTGCCGATCGACCCACGGGTACCGATGCTGCTCGGCCTCCCCGGGTAGAGGACCAGGTTGCCGTTGCCGGGGCCGCTGCCCGGCGACGCCGCCGCCTGGGGGCGTACGGCGAGCAGGTCGGGCGCGCCGTCGTCGTCGAGGTCGCCCCACGCACCGGCCAGGGAGCGCACCGGGACCGGCGGTTTCGGCCACGGGATGTGGAAGACCGTCCGGTTGCCCGACTTCTCGTTGATCGTCCACATCTCATTGGTGGACGGCCAGTACATGACGTTCTGCCCGTAGATTCCCGTCCGGGTCCACAGACGGACCGGCTCGCCGGGCCAGGCATGGTAGAGACAGCCGGGGATGACCGTCTTCCCGCCGATGAACTCGGGACAGGCCGCCGAGATGACGATCCGGCCGCGGTTCATCGCGATGCCGTTGGCGCCGCTCACCGTCGACTCGAAGGCGGCCTCCGGGCGGGCGATGCCGCCTTGGGTGGCCAGGAGCCCGCTCGCCCGGTCCAGCGGCCAGCGCACGATCGTCCGGACGGTGCTGAAGGACTGCGGCTGGTCCTTGAGGAGGTGACCGACTTCGGTGGTCACCAGAGCGGGCTGAGCGCCGCTGTCATCGAGGGAGACGCCCGCGAAGCACGGCGGGGGGTTGCTCGCGTTCCCCGTGTCGCAGTTCTCGGGGTCGTATTGTTCGGGCGCCGTGTCGGCGTCGTAGCCCGGGGAGCCCTCGATGCCCCACTGGTGCTGGTAGCGGTTCACCTCCGGCAGGGCGTACTTGTGCCAGGCGGCGGCGTTCCGGCCGTTCGTCACCCCGACGCCGCCGAGGCTCTCGTCCATGAGCCAGACACGGTTCAGATCGAACACCGCGAAGCCGGAAGCGGTGGAGACGTACAGGAAGTTCTTGTACCAGGTCACCGAGTCGGCATGGCCCGGCAGCGCCTCGTAACCGGTGGACGTGGGCGTGACGAGCAGGACGTGGCGGTAGCTGATCCGAGTGCGGTCCGTCACGTCGGCGAACGTGACGCGCATCAGCTGGTCGGTGGCGTAGACGGGCTCGCTCCCGTCCCTGTCGCTGTGCCAGCCGGCGACGACGACCTGGCGATCGCCGACGATCTGCTGGTTGGCTGCCGACTCGCCCGATCCCGCGATGCCCTGCGGCACCCAGTGGTTCTTCGAGTCGTCGCCGTAGGTGTCGTCCCAGCAGAACCCTTTGGCGCCCGCCGCGTTCGTCTCGTGGCACGGGGCCCCCAGCGGCGACCGGGCGGTCATGTTGAGGTCACCCAGCACGTCCGTGACCGTCTTCTTCGGGATGCCGCGCGCCTGGGCGGCGTCGGCGTGCTGCGTCAGCGTCGTGCGGTGCGCGGAGGCGAACGCGTCCGTCTCGGTGGAAGCCAGGACCCAGTACGGCTTCGCGTCCACCTTCTTGACGGTCCCGGCGACGATGGCCCCGTTCGGCACCTCGGCGTGGGCCGGTTGTGCCAGCAGCCCCACCGACAGCAGCGCCGAGGCCACTGCCCCGGCCCACCGTCCGTGCCGGCTCTTCCTCGTCCTTTTCACCTGTCTCCTCTTCCGTGTCACAGAAACAAGGCGCCACCTTACGAGGGGCATCCGAACCCCGGCAGCCCTGCGCCGGACCGGCAGGAGATGTCTCGGTCCTGTCTGCGCAACCGCGAGTTCTCCGGACCGACCGGCCCGCCGGGGCGGCTCCGGAAGCAGCCGCGCGCCGGCACACCGGCCTGCCGGGCGAGAAAGTAGAAGTACGTCCACCGCACGCCGGCAGTTGATTCCCAGGGCCCCTATCAGACGGCCCGGTCCGCGGAACGTCGGCCGGGCGGCCGGTGAGAGGGGCCGGGCCGTCCACGACGCCACCGCCGGCATCTGGCCCCGGGACGGTTGGACGGGCGGGCCCGGTTCGAAGATCTGTCCTTCTGGACGGGGGCGGTTCTATGATCACCGGCATGCATTCCGCCCTGGTCCTGGTCGACCTGATGCCGCGCATCATCTCCCTCCCTCTCGCTCCCCACACGGGAGAGGAAGTACTGGAGCGCGGCCGCGAGCTGGCGGAGTCGTTCCGAGCGCGGAAGCGGCCCGTGGTGATGGTACGGGTGGACCGTCCGGACGTCGCCGAACAGCCGCCCGGCAGCGACTTCGCCGACGGCCTGGTGCACGACGGCGACCTCGTGGTGGTCAAGCGAACCATCGGTGCCTTCTACGGCACCGGCCTGGACGAGCGTCTGCGCGCCCTGGACGTGGACACGCTGGTGATCGCCGGCCTGGTCACCACGATGGGCGTCGAGTCCACCGCGCGGGCCGCGTCCGACCACGGCTACCGGCTGGAGTTCGTGGCCGACGCGATGTCCGGACTGGCCGCGGACGAACACGACTTCGCCGTGGAGCGGGTCTTCCCCCGCTTCGGCGAGGTGCGGAGGACCTCCGACTACCGGTGACACCGCCCCGTGAGCCCTCGCTTGTGCGAGACCCCTCGGGGAGACGTCCGCACGGGAACGACTGAGCGACGCCGACCGACGAAGCCCCGCTTGCCCGGGCAAGGGCAAGCGGGGGGCGATCTGCGTCCGCGTGCTCGGGACGCGCACGGCAGGGCTCCCGGCGGTCAGGCTCCGGGGGTGACGGACTGGGCGGTCGCGAAGGCGGCCTTCTCCTGGTCGCCGAAGTTCGTGCCGGCCATGTAGGGGCTCGGAGCGCGGTTCTCGGACTCGGCGATCGCGTCGAGGCCCCCGGTGCTGGACTGGGCCAGGTGCGACGTGACACCGACCAGGAGGCCCTCGCCACTGGCGTGGTCGAAGTCCTTGAACCAGGGGCCGCCGCTGGCACCGGGACTGAGCTGGGTCTTCATCAGGTCGCTGTTGGTGTCCCACCACCACTCGCGGTTGATCCACGACGGCCCCTGGCTGAACATCAGGCCGCGCCCGTCGTAGATGCGCTGCTGTGCGGCGGGGACGTTGTTCACGTTCGGGGAGCCGTCGATCACCGCCGTGCCGCTGCTGGTGAAGTTGGGCCCGCTGTAGCTCTTGAAGTTCGCGGCCGGGTAGCCGAAGTTGGTCCGCGGCGTCGTGCGGGCCACGTGGAAACCGATCGGCTGGCCGCCGCCCACGACGTCCTCGACCGGACGGTCGTCGTCCGGGTCGTCGACGACCATCGCGACCATGTCGTTGTTGTTGAGGTGGTTGGCCTGGGCGGCCCAGCCCTCGGTCAGCCACGCCCGCGTCACTGCCCACACGCCGTACGGCGCGACGTCGGGCCCGATCGCCGGGCCGCTGTTCAGGTCGGTGCCGGGGGCGACGCGGGGCAGGTTCTCGCCGCGGAAGCCGGGGATGAACAGCGCGTTCGTCGCGATCTGGTTGGTGTCGAGCGGGGCGTTGAGGCCCCAGTTGACGCGCAGGCAGTGGGCCGCGGAGACCACGACGCTCTTGTTCTGGCTCTGGACCACCGTGGCGGTGCAGGCCGCGAGGTTGTCGGTGCCGGTCGCGCCGTCGGCGTTGCGCATGCGCATCACCAGTTTGCCCGTCGTCCGGGTGATCTTCCCGCCGCTGACCCAGGGGCGGGCGGTGTCGTCCCAGCCCGCCGCCGGCGCGACGGCCTCGGCGCCGTCGCCGTTGAGCGCGGCGGCCGACAGCCGGTTCAGGTTCCAGTAGTCGACCTGCTGCTGGAGTCCGGCCTCGTAGCCGGCGCCGAGGGGAACGAGGCGAAGCTCGGCGGGCCCAGCGGCATGCGCGGCCGGGGCGCCGCCCACAGCGGCCGCGGTGACGGCGGCCAGCGCAACGGCCAGGACCGGCATCCGGCGGCGGGATAACTGGCGTGCTCTCATGGCGTTCTCCTCACGGTGAAGGAATGTCCCCACGAAACTACCAGTCAGTAATAGAACGTGGTTCCAGATAGGGGAAACGCCCGCCGTGACAGCGGCCGACCAGGCTCAGGGAGCCGGTCTGTCCTGGGGGGCGGGCTGGCTGTCGTGTTCACGGAGGGTCGCGGCGAGGACGGTGACGTCGTCGCGGTCCCAGTCGGCGCCGTGGTCCTCGACCGCCCGGTAGAGAGCGCCGACCACATCCCGTGGGTCGATCCCGGCACCGGCCACGGTTGCGGTGACGGCTTCCCGGCCGAGCAGGGTGCCGTTGTCGGCGCGGGCTTCGGTGAGGCCGTCGGTGGCCAGGACGACCAGTTCGCCGGGGGCGAGTGGGCGGTCCTGGACGTCCCACATGCCGTCGGGGTCCATGATGAACGGGCCGATGACCGGGCCGGTGGGCCCGAGCTCCTCGACGGTGCCGTCGGTGCGGCGGAGCAGGAAGATCTCGTGGCCGGCGTTCAGCCAGGCGAGGCGGCGGCCCCGGGGATCGAGGACGGCGATGACGAGGGTGGTGAAGCGTTCGTCCTCAGGGGCGACGACGGCCCAGGCGGCGGCCGCCGCGGCGCGGAGGTCGGGAGCGAGGCGGAGGGCGGCGACGACGGCACTCTTGATCTGGACGGCGAGCAGGCCGGCATCGGTGCCGTGGCCGGCGACATCGCCCTGGAGGAGCACCGTGGTGCCGTCCGGCAGGGGGAGGATGCCGAGGAAGTCGCCCGCGATGACGCCCTCGGCCGTGTGGATGCGACCGTGCGTGACCACACCGGTCCCCGGGGAGTACCTGGCGTTCAGGATGCGGCGCAGTCCGTCGGAGGCGGCGGCATCGATGCGCAGGGCCTCGCGGTGCTTGTCGGCCTGCTGCTGGGCCTGTTTCAGGACCAGGAGGGTGTGTTCGGCCTGGCCGAGGACACCGCCGAGCCACGGGGTGGGCCGGTGGGGGATGCGGGTGTCGGGAGCGGTGTCGGCGGCGGTGCGACCGAGGTGGGATTCGAGGTCGGCGAGGGGCGTGACGATTCTGCGCCATACGGTGAGAGCCAGGCCGCCCAGGATGAGCAGGAGGGTGGCGACGCAGGCCAGCTGGAGGGTGAGCAGGGCTTTCTGGGCGGCGACGGCACCCTTGCGGTTCCGCCTTGTGTTCGTCGAGGGCTGCCGCCAGGACGTCGGCGGTGGACAGAAGAGGATGAAGGCCGGTGTCGGGCCGGGCGAGCCAGTCGGTGAGCGCGGCGGTCAGCGCGGCACTCTCCTGTTCCAGACCGAGAGGACGGGCGTCGGCGTCGATGTCCCGGGCCAGCGCCCTGGCGCGGATCGCGTACGGGGCCTGCACCGGGTCGTCGGCGCGAGCGGAGGCGTGACCGCCGTCCTCGTCGGCGGTGTGGATGGTGGCGAACAGCGCGCCCATGGTGCGGCTGGCGTTCTCGGCATGACTGCCGGTCATCGCGCTGCCGGTGTAGACCTGGAAGGCGATCACGACGTCCACCACGGTCAGTGCGACCGCCACGATCACGGCCGCCACCAGCGCCGCTCCGGCCGACCTGAAGACGGAACGTCTTCTTGTCACGATGCTCTCCGATCCACCGATCTCGAGGTCCGAACTCCGGCTGTGTGTCAGTCCTGGCGGGGGAAGAGGGGTTCCCGGGTGGTCGGGCAGCGGCAGGACTCGGCGCCGGGCCGGATCGGCGCGCGGCGGAAGAAGCCCTTCGCCGACTCCAGCACGCCCTTGCCGGGCGGTGACTTCCGTTTCGGTGGCACCGACGACCCCGGCGCCTTCCGCACCGCGCTCCGCGACACCTCGAACCGTACGGCGAGCTCCCGCCCCGACAGCCCCTGCTCGCGGCGAGTCCGACGGACCCTCTCGAACAGCCACTCACGTGCCCTGCGCACCAGCGGTCTCCCCAACCTGGACCGTGATCAACAGAGACAGCGTGACGACCGAATGGCGCAGCCTCTCATGATTACTCCGAAAGCGGCATGTTCCCCACCATCACACCGTCTTACCCCACCATCACACCGCTCGGCCCCCGAACTCACCTCGCGGGCCTGCTCCGTGTCGCCCGCGGCCCCGAGGCGCACACCGGGGCCGACCCGGCCCCGCAGCCGGTAGAACGGGTTTTGACCGGAAGGTTCGGTGACCGGCACGTCCTGTTCATCGCGAAGGGCGGCAGGACGGTCTGTGCCGCCCCCGGCGACCGGCCCGAGGTCCTCGCCCACTTCGCCAGGCAGGCGTTCGCCGCCACCGGCGGGGGACGGGCGGCGATCGACCGGTCGACCGGCACCGACCCCGTCGACCCCACCGTCCCCGCGAGCCGCTGCACCCCCCCAGACCGCCGTGACCGGAGCCCGCCCGTTCGGCCGGACCGGGTGGAGAAGCGCGGTCACGCCGGCCGGAGCGGCGCATGGCGGGACGTACGTGTTGTCCGTGTCGGCGGACGGGACCTGCCCGTGCCGGGTGCTTTCACCAGCCGCCGGTACGACGGCGGGTTCGATCGGAAGCCCCTGCCCGTCGAGGACCGCCCGAAGCGCGCGGCACGATCGTGACGGTCTGGATCGCCTCACCGGGGACAGACGGGACCCGGCATGAAGAACCCGTCAAGATTGCCGGGATTCGGCAATGCGGCTCCCGTTGCCGTCGCGCCAGAATGGCTGAGGCGGCGGCAGCGTCCCGCCGTGGATGCCGGGGGCCGGAAGCACTGTTGCGGGGGAGGCGGGATGGGCGAGTTCGCCGGAGCGGCCTTCGGTTTTCCCGGTCTGGTGCTGACCGCCGCGTTCGTCGCCGCGATCGGGTTCTGGGTGCTGGTGCTGTGCCGGGTCGTCGCCCCGGACGCGTTCGACGGCGACGTGGACTCCGAGGCGTGGGGCCTCGCCGGCACGTCGGTCGCCCCGGCCGCATCCGTCGTCATCGCCGCCGGATGGGCGTTCCATCTGGCCGGCACGGTGCTGCTCGGCCGGGCAGGGCTGTCCGGCGCCTGGTTCCTGCTGCTTTCCGTGGCTCTGCTTCCGTGTGCTCTGACGTTGTCCTGGCTGCTCACGAGGCGGCTGTTCGGCCGACGGCGACGGAGCGCGCCCTCCGGTGCCCACCGGTGCGCGGCCGGCGGTGTTCCGCCCGAGCCGGAATCCGCGCGTACCGCCGGCTGAGCGGGTACGTCTTCTTCTTCGATCGACACGGGGTTCTCTCATGGATGCCATCACCTCGGGCATCGGCGTGCTCGTCGCCGTTGTCCTGCTCGTCGCCGTCGCGGTGTTGTTCATGGTCGGCAGGCTGTTCCGGAAGGTGGAGCAGGGCAAGGCGCTGATCGTCTCCAGGATGCGGAAGGTCGACGTGACCTTCACCGGGCAGGTGGTCCTGCCCGTGCTGCACAAGGCCGAGGTCATGGACATCTCGGTGAAGACCATCGAGATCTCGCGGACCGGCCGGGACGGTCTGATCTGCCGGGACAACATCCGGGCCGACATCCGCATCTCGTTCTTCGTCCGGGTCAACAAGACGGTCGAGGACGTCATCAAGGTCGCCCAGGCGATCGGCACGGCCCGCGCCAGCGACCAGGCCACCCTCCAGGAGCTGTTCAACGCCAAGTTCTCCGAGGCGCTGAAGTCGGTCGGCAAGCAGATGGACTTCACCGACCTGTACACCAAGCGCGAGGAACTCCGCTTCCGCATCATCGAGTTGATCGGCATCGACCTCAACGGCTACAGCCTGGAGGACGCCGCCATCGATTACCTGGAGCAGACCCCGCTGACCCAGCTCGACGCCGGCAACATCCTGGACGCCCAGGGCATACGCAAGATCACCGAACTGACCGCCGCCGAGAACGTCCGCACCAACGAACTGCGGCAGCACGAGCAGAAGGAGATCACCCGCCAGAACGTGGACGCCCGCGAGGCGATCCTGGAGCTGGAGCGCCGCCAGGCGGACGCCGAGATCAAGCAGCGCCGCGAGATCGAGATCGTCCGCGCCCGCGAGGAGGCGGAGACCGCGAAGGTCGTGGAGGAGGAGCGGCTGCGCGCCCAGAGCGCCTTCCTGCGCACCGAGGAGCAGCTCGGCGTCCAGCGGGAGAACCAGGCCCGCGAGGTGGCCGTCGCGCAGAAGAACCGCGAGCGGGTCATCGCGATCGAGAACGAGCGGATCGAGAAGGACCGCCTTCTGGAGGTCATCGCCCGCGACCGGGAGACCGAGCTGAACCGGATCGCCGCCGAGAAGGAGGTCGAGGCCGAGCGCCGGGACATCGCGGAGGTGATCCGGGAGCGGATCGCCGTCGACCGGACCGTCGCCGAGCAGGAGGAGTCCATCAAGCGGCTGCGGACCGTGGAGGAAGCGGAGCGGGAGCGCCAGGCCCTCGTCATCGCCGCCGAGGCCGAGGCCCAGGAGAAGCTGGTCAAGGACATCAAGGCGGCCGAGGCCGCCGAGCAGACCGCAGTCCACCGGGCCGCCGAGGAACTGACCCTGGCCGAGGCCCGCCACAAGGCCGCCGACCTGGACGCCCGCGCCAAGATCCGGATCGCCGAAGGCGTCCAGGCCGAAGCCGCCGCCGAAGGGCTCGCCGCCGTCCAGGTGCGCGAGAAGGAGGCGGACGCCATCGAGAAGGCCGGCCGCGCCGAGGCCGAGGCCACCGAGGCGCGGCTCCGGGCCGAGGCCGAGGGCCTGCGGGCCAAGGCGCTCGCCGAGGCGACCGCGGTCGGGGAGAAGCTGAAGGCGGAGGCCGAGGGCCTCAACCAGAAGGCGATCGCCGTCGCCGCGTTCGACGAGGCATCCCGTACCCACGAGGAGTACCGGCTCCGCCTGGAGGCCGAGAAGGACATCCGGCTCGCCGGCCTCGACGTGCAGCGGCAGGTCGCCGAGGCACAGGCCACGGTCCTGGCCACCGGTCTGGAGAACGCCGACATCAACATCGTCGGTGGCGAGTCCGTCTTCCTCGACCGGCTCGTCCAGTCGATCGCGCTCGGCAAGTCCGTCGACGGCTTCCTGGACCACTCGCGGACCGCGCGGGCCCTGGCGGGGCCGTGGCTGAACGGGGAGGGGTCCTTCACCGACGACCTGACGAAGGTGCTCGGCTCGCTGTCCAGCGCCGACGTGCAGAACCTCAGCGTCTCCGCGCTCCTCGCCAAGGTCATGAAGTCCGGCCTGCTGGACGCACCCGCACAGGCCGCCGCGCCGGCGGAGACCACCGCGCTGGGCGGCGCGACCACGAGCTGACCGCCCACGGGGGTGCGGTCGTAACGGGCCCGGCGCCGGCGAACGGGGGAGTCACCGGCACCGGACCCGTCCATCACCACGGTACAAGGAGCGGCAGAGCATGAGCGCCGAGATCGACCAGGACACGTACGCGGTGCTGCGCGACCGCCTCAGCGCCCAGGCCGCCGACCTCGCCCGGCGCGCCGAGGCACTCGACGAGGCCCGGATCGCGGAGTTCGGGTCGGGCGAGATGACCCTGGCGGCCACCCTCCGCGTGCGCACCGAGCGCGCCTGCCTGCCCCGGGACGTCGTCGGCGCGGGTGACGGCCTGCTGCTCCTCGGCCGACACACGCCGAGCGCGGAGGGCGCCGAACCGTCGGTGGCCGACGTCTTCGCCCTGTACGACCGGGACCTGAACCCGCTGCCCGAGGACGCCGTGCCCGGCCTCCTCGACGATCCGGACTTCCGCCGCGAGTTCGCGGCCCTGCACCGCTACTTCCGAGGCGCCCGCCTGCTGCGGTTGCGGCGGGTGGAGGGCCGCCTCCTCGCCGTGTTCCGGACGGGGGAGAAGGCCGACGACCTCCGCGTGCTGCGCTGGTCGACCGACTCCTCCGGCGCGACGCGGTTCCTGGACGCCCGAGGGGAACGGGACCACGTCCTGCCTCCGTCCCAGGAGGTCGAGTGGGTGGAGGCGACGCGGGAGGACCACGTCCCGGGCCGGTTCCCCCACCTCGCGATCGGCGGCCGCCTCTTCGTCTCCACGGTCGGCGGCACGCTGACCGTCAAGACGGAGAACGACACCGAGACCGCCGGAGGCATCCACACCGAACCGGTGGACGAACCGCTCCAGTCCCTGGCCGACGCCGAAGTCGCCCACGCGACCGTCGGGCCCCTCACCCTCGTCCGCGTCCGCCCCTACAAAGAGGGGACCCACCGGCACCTGGTCTTCAACACCCTGACCGGGACGGTGGTCCGTCTCGACGGACTGGGACAGGCGTGCCTGCGCCTCCCCGACGACGCGGGCCTCGTGTTCCCGGGGGGATACTGCCTGGCCTCCGGCCCGTCCAAGACGTTCGACACGGACACCTCGGGGCTCGCGTTCGACCACGCGGTCCCCTCTCCCAACGGGGAGGACCTGCTCTTCGTCTTCCACGCCCAGGCGGAGGGCCGCGCCCTCCTGCTCCCCTACAACCTCGTCCGCAAGGAGATCGCCGCCCCCGTCTCCTGCCGCGGGCACGCGCTCCTCGACGACGGCACGATGGTGACCCTGCGCACCGGCGACGGCGAACCCGGGCGTGTCCACCCGGTACAGGTCTGGCGGACGCCGTACGCCGCCGACACCCACGTCACGTCGACCGGGGACGGCCCCCTGGGACGCATCGGCAACGCCGACCTCGTGCGCGGAATCTCCGACTGCCTGTCCCTCGCCCGGCAGGCCACCGAGCTCACCCCTGCCGGCGAGGTGTACGCGGCGCTGCTCTCCGCCTGCGTCCGCGCCGCCGACGTCCACCACTGGCTGGGAGAGCCGGAGGCAGGTGACCTGCGGGCCCCGCTGGACGAGCTCCGCGGCACGCTCACGCAGGTGATCGACGAGTTCGATACCGTGGCGACCCTCCGGCGTCAGGCCGCGGAGGCGCTCGCGGCGTCCGCCGGGGGCATCGCCCGGCTGGTCCGGCGCGTCCAGGGCGAGGCTCCCGCCACGGCCGAGGAGTGGATCTCCCGGATCACCGAACTGCGCCGGGCGCAGGGACGCCTGGTGACCCTCAAGGAGATGCGGTACGCCGACACGGACGCCGTCGACGCCCTGGCCGCCGACGTCGAGTCCGACATCCTCTCCGCGGCCCGCAGGGCCGTCACCTTCCTCGGCCGCGACGACGCCTTCGCCCCCCACCACGCCGAGGCGGAGAGCCTGGCCGCCCAGGCCCAGGAGCTTGCCACCGCGGCGGAGACGGACCCCGTCGGCGACCGGATCGACGAACAGGCCCTCGCGCTGCGGGCCCTCAGCGAGATCATCACCGGCCTCGACATCGCGGACGCCACCGTCCGCACCTCGATCCTCACCCGGATCGCCGACGTCCTCGGCGCCCTGAACCGCGCCCGCGCCCTCCTCGCCACCCGGCGCGCCGAACTCCTCGACCGGGAAGGCGCGGCGGAGTTCGCGGCCGAACTCGCCCTCCTCGGCCAGGCCGTCACCGGCGCACTCGCCGCGGCCGACACTCCGGAGGCGTGCGACGACCAGCTCGGTCGCCTGACGGTCCGACTGGAGGACCTGGAAGCCCGCTTCACCGGATCGGAGCGGTTCCTGGAGGGCCTCGCGGACAAGCGCGCGGAGATCCACGACGCCTTCACCGTGCGCAGGCAGTCCCTCCAGGACGCCCGCGCCCGGCGGGCGGAGCGGCTCGCCGGGTCCGCGGGCCGCGTCCTGGAGGCGATCGGCCGCCGCTCCTCGGCCCTGGCCGGCCTCGACGAGATCCACACGTACTTCGCGTCGGATCCCCTGGTGGTCAAGGTCAGGCGCACGGCGGCGGAACTGCGCGAACTCGGCGATCAGGCAAGGGCGGAGGAGCTGGAGAGCCGCCTCGCCACCGCCCGTCAGGAAGCCGGCCGCGCCCTGCGGGACCGCGCCGAGCTCTACTCCGACGCGGGTGACACGATCCGGCTCGGCCGGCACCGCTTCGCCGTCAACCGCCAGACCCCCGAACTCACGCTCGTCCCGGCGGGGGACGGCCTCGTCCTCGCTCTGACCGGCACCGACCACCGCACGCCCGTCACCGACCCGGCCTTCGCCGAGACCCGCCGCTTCTGGGACCGGCCCCTGCCTTCGGAATCACCGGACGTCTACCGGTCCGAACACCTGGCCGCCCGCCTCCTCGCCGACCACGGCGCCGACCGGCTCGCCGGGGAAGACCTCCACGCGCTCGCGCGGCGGACAGCCGAGAACGCGTACGACGAGGGGTACGAACAGGGCGTCCACGACCACGACGCGGCCGTCATCCTGCGGGAGGTCCTCAGGCTGCACGAGACCGCCGGCCGGCTCAGGCATTCCGGCCGCGCCCGAGCGGCCGCCCAGTTGCACTGGGCCTCCACCGCCACCGCGGAGGACCGCGCCCAGTGGACCGAGCGCGCGATCTCCCTGACGCGCGCTCGCGAGCTCTTCGGCACGCCCTCCGCGCTCGACGGACTGCGCCGCGCCCTCGCCCAGGAGATCGGGGATCCGGCCGCCGCCGCGTACCTCGTCGACGAACTGGCCTCCGAACCCGCGGGCTTCGCCCTGTCCACGCCGGTGCGCACCCTCCTGGAGGAGTTCCGCCGGGCCGTCGGCACCTCCCGGTACGAGGACTCCCTCGCCGCACTCACGACCCCGGACGCACGCCGACAGCACGTCGAGGCCTGGCTCGGCGCCTACCTGACGGCGTCCGGCGGGACCGCCGACGAGGACGTGCTCGCCGAGGCGGTCGCCGTCGAACTCTGCCCCGGCCTCGAACGGTACGACGCCGACGGCCCGACCACGGCGCGTGCCACCGGCCTCCTCGGAAGCCACCCCCGGATCCGGGACCGCGCCCTGGAACTCCGGCTCGACGAGTTCCTGGCCCGGACCGAGGCGTTCGCCCTCGACGACGTACCCGCGCACCGCGCCTACCGGCAGTGGCGCGCGACCCTCATCGAGCAGGAGCGCGCCCGGCTGCGCGTGGACGAACACCGGCCCCGGGTCATGGCGTCCTTCGTCCGCAACCGGCTCGTTGACGAGGTCTACCTCCCCCTGATCGGCGACAACCTGGCCAAGCAGCTTGGCGCGGCGGGCGACGCCAAGCGGAGCGACTCCCACGGCCTGCTGCTGCTCCTGTCCCCGCCCGGCTACGGCAAGACCACGCTGATCGAGTACGTCGCCGACCGGCTCGGCCTGCTCCTCGTCAAGATCGACGGCCCCGCCCTCGGGCACCGCACGGTCTCCCTCGACCCCGCCCGGGCTCCCGACGCCACCGCCCGCAGGGAACTGGAGAAGATCGCCTTCGCCCTCGCGGCGGGCAACAACGTCCTGCTGTACGTCGACGACATCCAGCACTGCTCGCCCGAGTTCCTGCAGAAGTTCATCCCCCTCTGCGACGCCACCCGGACCCTGAACGGCCACGACCTGCGCGGCAAGCGCTTCGCCGTCTGCATGGCCGGCAACCCCTCCACCGAGTCCGGCCACGCCTTCCGCGTCCCCGACATGCTCGCCAACCGCGCCGACGTGTGGAACCTCGGCGACGTCCTCACCGGCAAGGAGGACGCCTTCGCCTTCAGCTTCGTGGAGAACGCCCTCACCTCCCACCCCCTCCTCGCCCCGCTCGCCGGCCGCGACCGCTCCGACGTGGAACTCCTCGTCCGCCTCGCGGCCGGAGACCCGACCGCCCGGCGCGACCGGCTCGCCCACGCCTACGCCCCGGCCGAGACCGACCGGATCCTCGCGGTCCTGCGCCACCTGCTGACCGCCCGCGAGACCGTCCTGGCCGTCAACGCGGAGTACATCGCCTCCGCCGCCCGCTCGGACGGGGCCCGCACCGAACCGCCCTTCCGGCTCCAGGGCTCGTACCGCACCATGAACAAGATCGCGGCCCGCCTCTCGCCCGCCATGAACGACGCCGAGCTCGCCGCCGTCATCGACGACCACTACACCGCGGAGGCCCGGACCCTCACCACCGACGCCGAGGCCGACCTCCTCAAGCTCGCCGACCTCCGCGGCGTCCTCACCCCCGCCCAGGCCGCCCGGTGGGCCGAGATCACCGCCGCGTACACGCGCACCCGTGCCCTGGGCGACACCACCGACGACCCCCTCTCCCGGGCGGTCGCCGCCCTCGGCCTGCTCGCCGACCGCATCGCCGCGGTCGAAGCGGCGATCGGCCGGGCGACGGACCCCCGCCACCTGCTCGCGCGCCCCGCCGGACGTCACGCCGCACCGCTCGACGGCGCGTCCGCCGGACACGGCCGGAACTGAAGGGAAGCGGGGAACGCCGCGAGGGACGCACCAGACCGGAGCGCCTCGGCGGGGAGGAGGAGCCGGAGGGCCGCCCGTGAGGCGGGCCGGACGGACACGTGACAGGTCCCTCCGCCCTGCACGCTCCTGACCCGAGGAAGCAAGTGCCCCCTGAACGGATCACTGTGTTCGAATAACGGTCACGTCACGGATGCTGCCAGTTTCCCGCATTACTGCACGTTATGTGATTCAGGTCACGTGCTCGGGGGTGTGGTCTGTGTTAGGAATGCGCAACTCCGCAGGTGGCACCACCCCTCGCCACCTCACCGGAGCGCCGGGCGAGACCCGGCGTACGACCGAGGTGATCACTCTCCGAGTCCGCGGAGACCGCTCACCCGCTCGCCGACCGGACAACGGCGTTCGCTCACAGACCGCACCCCCACACCGGCACCGCCTCCCGCACGCCGGTCCTGCGCACCTGAGGTCCCCACCGTGTCACTCGATTCCCTCACCCGGTCCGTCGACGAAGCCGTCAGCGGATTCTTCGAGCCGATAGCCACCTGGCTCGGCGAGGTCGTCTTCTACTCCGTGCCCGTCGCCGGCACCCAGCTCCCGCTCATCGTGGCCTGGCTCGTCGTCGCCGGCCTGGTCTTCACCGGCTGGTTCGGCTTCGTCCAGCTCCGCAAGTTCCGCCTCGCCGTGGACGTGGTGCGCGGCAAGTACGACGAGAAGGGGTCGGCCGGCGAGGTCAACCACTTCCAGGCCCTGACCGCGGCCGTCTCCGGCACCGTCGGCCTCGGTAACATCGCCGGCGTGGCCGTCGCCGTCTCCATCGGCGGCCCCGGCGCCACGTTCTGGATGATCCTGTGCGGCCTGCTCGGCATGGCCACCAAGTTCGTCGAGGTCACCCTCGGCGTGAAGTACCGCGAGGTGCACGCCGACGGCACCGTCTCCGGCGGCCCCATGCACTACCTGCCCAAGGGCCTGGCCGAGCGCTTCGGCCGCAACGGCAAGACCCTCGGCAAGGTCCTCGCGGTCCTCGCCTCCTTCATGGTCCTGTTCTTCGGCCTCTTCGGCGGCAACCTCTTCCAGGTCAACCAGTCCTACGCCCAGCTCGTCTCCGTCACCGGCGGCGAGGACGGCCTGATGGGCTCCTCGGCCGGCGCCCTGTTCTTCGGCATCCTGATCGCCGCCCTCGTCGGCGTCGTGCTCCTCGGCGGCATCCGCTCCATCGCCTCCGTCACCAGCAAGCTCGTCCCCGCCATGGCCGGCATCTACATCGCCGCCTGCCTCGTCGTCATCGCCGTCAACGTCACCGCCGTCCCCACCGCGGTCTCCACGATCATCGAGGGCGCCTTCAACCCCCAGGGCGTCGCCGGCGGAGTCCTCGGCGCGCTGATCATCGGCTTCAAGCGGGCCGCCTTCTCCAACGAGGCCGGTCTGGGCTCCGCCCCGATCGCCCACTCCGCGGTCAAGACCAAGCACCCCGCCAGCGAGGGTCTGGTCGCCCTCCTGGAGCCGTTCATCGACACGGTCGTCATCTGCACCATGACCGCGCTCACCATCGTCATCGCCAACCCGGCCAGCTACGTCGAGGTCCGCAACGGCGGCGAGTCCATCGGCGGCGTCACCATCACCTCCGACGCCTTCGGCACGGTCCTGCCCTGGTTCCCGTACATCCTCACCGTCGCGGTCATGCTCTTCGCGATCTCCACCGTGCTGACCTGGGGCTACTACGGCCTCAAGGCATGGACCCACCTCTTCGGCCGCGGCCGCGCCAGCGAGATCACCTACAAGGTCGTCTACACCGTCTTCGCCGTCGCGGGCTCGCTGCTCACCCTGCAGACCCTGATCGACATGGCCGACGCGGTGCTCTTCATGCTCGCCGTCATCAACATCATCGGCCTCTACCTCCTCGCCCCCGTCGTCAAGCGGGAGCTGAACTCCTTCCTCGCCTTCGTCAAGCGCCGCGACGCCGGCCTCGACACCGACGAGGAGACCGACCAGGAGCCGGTGAAGACCACCGTCTGACCGCCCCCCGGCGGCCCGGCTCCCGAGGGTGCCCGCGTCCACCTCGCGCCTTGGCGGACGCGGGCACCCTCACCCCCGACCCGGCCACCGGCCACCGGCTGCCCTGGTGACCGCCAGGACCGGCCGATAGGCTGTGAAGAACGCATCAAGAAACGACCGATGCTGGTGTGCCGGGAAGTCTGGTCGGCGTCCGAGGGCCTGTGCGCCCGTCCGCCGACACGCCCCGGAGGGCTCTCCCCATGACCCAGGCACACCCCCGCAAGACCGTCTTCGGACTGCTTCCCTGGCCCGAACGCCAGGCCGTCGCCGAAGCCCTCCGAACGGAGACCGTCGGCGGACTCGTCCTCCTGGCCGCGGCCGTGGTGGCCCTGGTCTGGGCGAACAGCCCGTGGAGCGGCGCCTACGAAGCCGTACGCGACTTCCACTTCGGCATACCCGCCCTCGGCCTGGACCTCTCCGTGGGCCACTGGACCGCCGACGGCCTCCTCGCCGTCTTCTTCCTCGTCGCCGGCATCGAGCTCAAACGCGAACTCGTCGTCGGAGAACTCCGCACCCCCGCCACCGCCGCGCTCCCCGTGATCGCGGCCCTGTGCGGCATGGCCGTCCCGGCGGTCCTCTACGTCCTCACCGCGAGCGCGGGCGGCGGCTCGCTGGACGGCTGGGCCGTGCCGATGGCCACCGACATCGCCTTCGCCCTCGCCGTCCTCGCCGTCATCAGCACCCACCTCCCCTCCGCCCTGCGGGCGTTCCTGCTGACCCTCGCGGTCGTCGACGACCTCGGCGCCATCCTCATCATCGCGGTCTTCTTCACCTCCGACCTGAACTTCTGGGCCCTGGGCGGAGCGTTCGCCGGCCTCGCCCTCTTCTACGCCCTCCAGCGCCTGCGGGTCCGCGGCTGGTGGTGGTACGTGCCCCTCGGCATCGCCGTCTGGGCGCTGATGTACAACTCCGGCGTCCACGCCACCGTCGCCGGCGTCGCCATGGGCCTCATCCTGCGCACCACCCGGGACCAGGGCGAGACGGCCTCGCCGGGGGCCCGGGTCTCCCACCTCGTCCACCCCTTCTCCGCGGGCGTCGCCGTCCCCCTCTTCGCCCTCTTCGCCGCCGGCGTCGGCGTCTCCGGCGAAGCCCTCGGCCACGTCTTCACCGACCCCGAACCCCTCGCCGTCCTGATCGCCCTCGTCGTCGGCAAGATCCTCGGCATCTTCCTCGGCACCTACCTCGCCGCCCGCTTCACCAGGGCAACGCTCAACCCCGACCTCGCCTGGGCCGACGTCCTCGGCCTCGCGACCCTCGCCGGCATCGGCTTCACCGTCGCCCTCCTCATCGGCGAACTCGCCTTCCCCGACCCCGCCCGGGCCGAACACGTCAAGGCCGCCGTCCTCATCGGCTCCCTCACCGCCGCCGCGCTCGCCGCCCTCCTCCTGCGCCGCCGCAACCGCCTCTACAAGCAGCTCTACGAGGCCGAGAACCGCGACGCCGACGGCGACGGCATCCCCGACTGCTACCAGACGGAGAGCGGTGCCAGGTCCGGCGGCAGCCGGTGAACGAGGAGGGGTTCGGCCCTTCCCTCCTCGGCGCGGCCGTCGTCCTCGCCGTCCTCGTGATCCGGACCGCCGTCGGCGAGATGAGACACCCGGGCAGCGCACACCGGGCATGGGGCTTCCTGCACACCCGGCGAGGGCTGGTCACGCTCCTCGTGACCAGCGGCGCGCTCGCCGCCACCGCCTGGGCGACGGCCGGCCCGTCATCTCTGCCCTGGGTCCTGCTCGCCGCCCTGCTGATCGCCCGGCTCTCGTCGGACTCGCGCTGACCGCGCACCCCGTGAAGGCACGGCGGGACATGGACCGGCCGCCGGACACGGACGGCGAGCGAAAGGCCGGCCCGGACGATCAGCGCGACCTCGATCACGTCGTCGTACAACCCTGAACGTCTGTCACGAGTCTGCTGGGTCGATCCCGCCTTCGGCGTGCCGCTCCCGCTGATCGTCAACGGACCCGTACGCCTGCCGCACCTCGGCACCGAGCCCAGGTTGCAGCCCCTGCTGCCGCTGGCCATCGGGACCATCCTGTACGCCGCCCGCCACCTCACCCGCGCCAACCCCTACCTCGCCGCCGTCGCACCGGAGCCCCACAAGGCGTTCGAGGCGCTGGGGGAGGCGCCGGCGGAGCCGGCCACGTCCGCCGCCCTGCTGGTGTTCGGAGCCCTGCTGACCCCGCAGCTGTTCGGAGACCTCTCCTGGGGCGGCCACGCGGCCGCCGTCCGCACCACCGGTCGTCAGCCCCGACGCCTCACCCCGCCACATGGCCGCCGTGATGGAACGCACCGGCAGCCCCGTCGCCCTGGTCGTCGACCGCACCGCCGACAGCCTCACGCACCCCGGTCCCCCCGGACACCGGACCGCGCCATGAACACGCGCCGGCCGGTACGCGCGGACGCGGGCATCCCGGAGCCGCCGGCACCGCGGTCGGGGCCGCCGTGGCCCCTTCGAAACGCCGCGAAACGCCGTCGGAGCCGCTCCACGCAGCACCGTGGGCACAGGTCCGGCAGCGCCGGGTGAAAGTGATCCGGCCCACAGATCGATCCGTTCTGTCACAGCCGTCGACGGCGCGGTGACTTATGGGCGAGCACCTGAAAACGGAGGAGGCATCATGACGGGGAACACGCGTGTGGTCGTGATCGGTGGCGGATACGCGGGCGTGATGGCCGCGAACCGGCTGACGCAGCGCGACGACGTGTCCGTGACGCTGGTCAACCCGCGCCCGGACCTTGTCCACCGGGTCCGTCTGCACCAGCTGGTGGGCGGGTCCGACGACGCCCTCATCGCGTACGGGGACGTCCTGGCCGGGCGCGTCCGGCTGACGGTCGACACCGTGACCCGGATCGACGCGGCCGAGCGCAGCGTGACACTCGCGGCCGGCGGCACGCTCGGCTACGACTACCTGATCTACGCCGTGGGAAGCGGCAGCGCGGAACCGGGCGTGCCCGGGGCGGCCGAGTTCGCCTACCCGCTCGCCACCCTGGAGGAGGCCCAGCGGCTGCGTACGGTCCTCGACGCCACGCCCGCGGCGGCCCCGGTGACGGTGGTCGGTGCCGGTCCCACCGGCATCGAGACCGCGGCCGAGCTGGCGGAGACCGGCCGTCGGGTGACCCTGGTCTGCGGCGGCGTCCTCGGCCCGTACCTGCACACCCGGGGCCGGCGCTCGGTCGCCGGACGACTGGCCAAGCTCGGTGTGACGGTGATCGACGGTGCTGACGCGAAGGTGACGGCGGTGACCCGTGACGCCGTGCGGCTCGCCGACGGGCGTGCGCTGCCGAGCGAGGTGACCGTCTGGACCGTCGGCTTCGGCGTTCCGGACCTGGCCGCGCGCAGCGGGCTGAGCACCGACGCGGTGGGCCGGCTGCTCACGGACGAGACGCTGACGAGCGTGGACGACGAGCGCATCCTCGCGGCCGGGGACTCGGCAGCGCCGTCGAACCAGCCGCTGCGGATGAGCTGCCTGAACGCCACACCGCTGGGTGCGCGGGCCGCCGACACCGTGCTGAGCCGACTCGCGGGCGAGCAGCCGCAGACCATCCACCAGGGGTTCTACGCCCAGTGCATCAGCCTCGGCCGGGGCGCCGGGATCTACCAGTTCGCCAACCGGTCGGACATCGCCGTGTGGCTGCACATCGACGACAGCATGGGCGCCAAGATCAAGGAGATGGTCTGCAAGGGCATCCCCGGCCACCTGTCCGGAGAAGCGCACAAGCCCGGTTCGTTCCGCCTGCACCGCGCGCCCGGAGGCGTCGCCAAGCGCCGCCGACTGCTGCAGGCCGACGGCACCCACCACGCCGAGGCACCGACCGCCCCCGACCGGACGGCCTGACCGGACGGCTTGACCGGACGGCTTGACCGGGCGGCCTGACCGGCGCCTGTCGGGAAGGACTCGCTGTGAACGCACGCGAACGCGGTCGGCCGCCAAGGCCGACCGCGAAGGACAAGGGGAAGAGACGAGAGTTGAGCGACGACGCCACCGAACCGGCGACCGAAACGTTCCTCGCCCACCGCAACCTGCTCTTCACGGTGGCCTACGAGGTGCTCGGATCGGCGGCCGACGCCGAGGACGTCCTCCAGGAGACCTGGTTGCAATGGGCCAAGGCCGAGCGGGGGCAGGTGCGCGACGAGCGCGCCTTCCTGGTCCGGGTCACCACTCGCCAGGCGCTCAACCGGCTGCGCGCCATCAGGCGCCACCGGGAGGCGTACGTCGGGCCCTGGCTGCCCGAGCCGCTGCTCACCGCGCCGGACGTGGCCGAGGACGTCGAACTCGCCGAGAGCGTGTCGATGGCCCTGATGCTGGTCCTGGAGACGCTGTCGCCGACCGAGCGGGCCGTCTTCGTGCTGCGCGAGGTCTTCGACGTCGGCTACGACGAGATCGCCGCCGCCGTCGACAAGAGCCCCGCGGCCGTCCGCCAGATCGCCCACCGCGCCCGCCGGCACGTCGACGCCCGACGCCCCCGCCGGATGGTCTCCTCGGACGAGGGCCAGGCCGTCCTGGAGTCCTTCCGGCGCGCCGTCGAGACCGGGGACCCGCAGGCCCTCCTCGACGTGCTCGCCCCCGAGGTCGTGCTGATGAGCGACGGCGGCGGCATCAAGCACGCCGCGCTGCGGCCGGTCACGGGCGCCGAGCGGGTGGCCCGTATGTTCGCCGGCGGCATCGGCAGGTTCGAAGGCGAGTTCACCACCGAACCGACCCTGGTCAACGGCCACCCCGCCCTGCTCGTGCGCATGGACGGCGAGATCGACGGCGTCATGGCGATCAGTGTCGCGGACGGCCTCATCACCGGCCTCTACTACGTCCGCAACCCCGAGAAACTCTCGCACGTCAGCTCCGCGACCCCGCTCACCCTGCGCTGAACACCACCAGCCCCGACGGGCGGAGGCCGGCCCCCACCACCAGAGGGCCCCGGGCAGACACCCGGTCAGCCTTGAAAGCAAGCGAAGGAGAGAAGTCATGAAAGCGGTGCGCTACCACTTCTACGGCGGCAGCGACGTCCTCGTCCACGAGGAGGCGGACCGGCCGGTGGCGGGTGCGGGCGAGGTGGTGGTGCGGGTGGCCGGCACCTCGTACAACGACGCGGACTCCGGCCTCCGCGCGGGACTGCGCCAGGACCTGCTGCCCCTGGCCTTCCCGCACACACCGGGCCTCGACCTGGCCGGAGTCATCACCGAAGTCGGCGAGGGGGTGCCCGGCTGGAGCGCGGGGGACGCGGTGGTCGCGCTCCTGCCGGCGGACGCGCCCGGCGCGGCAGCCGAATACGTCGCCGCACCCGCCGGGGCGCTGGCCCCCGCGCCCCGCACCGTCGAGCCGGCCGACGCCGCTGCCCTGCCCCTGGTCGGACTGACGGCGTGGCAGGCGCTGTTCGACAACGCCGACCTCAAGCCCGGACAGAGCATCCTGATCAACGGAGCGGGCAGCGCGGTGGGCGGATACGCCGTCCAGCTCGCCGTGCGGACCGGCGCGACCGTGACCGCGACCGGATCCGGTCCTACGGAGCGCACCGGCTCGTCGACTACGTCGTGACCCCGGTGGCGCGGGCGCTGGCCGGACAGCGCTTCGACGTGGTGCTGCAGCCGGCTTCCGCCGGTCCCGAGGAGAACGCGCGGCTGGTGGACCTGGTCGCCGACGGCGGAGCCTTCGTCAGCGTCACCACCCCAGGCCCGCCGGACGCCGGGCGCGGGGTGCGCACGGTGCACGTGTTCGCGCGCGGCGACGCCACCCAGCTCGCCGAACTGGTCGCCCGTGTCGACGCCGGAGACCTGGCGATCGAGGTGGCCGAGCGGCTGCCCCTGACCGACCTCCCCGCGGTCCATGCCCGCGCCGCCGGCCGGTTCGCCCGCATCGCCGAGCTGGCCGCCCAGGCCGAGGGCGGGGCCCTGGCGGAGCGACTGCGCGCCGACCCGGCAGCCGTGCTCCGCGCCCCGACCGCCGCCGGAGAACTGGTCGGCAAGACCGTACTGATCCCCATGCCGTCGGCCAGCGCCATTCCCCACCACTGAGCCCCCGGCCCGCCGAGTCGACTTCCGCGCTCGCCGATTCCGTCCGGCTCGGCCGAGACCGTGAGGAAGCGCCACGCTCATGAGACCGAGCGCTGTGCCACCGACCTGAGACGGCGAAAGCACCACTGGCCGGCGGATACGGCTTGTGCCACGGAACGCGGGCCCCTGATCCGTAGGCACGAGCGATCCGCAGGAACATGGGCTTCTCGGAGCGTTCGCGTACCAGACCGTGACCTCCGGGTGCGGCCGGGCCGTCGGGGCCCCAACGCAGCTCGGTGCGCGGTCGTGGTGCTCAGGGGCGGTGGCGGCCACCGTGGATCGTGAACGATCTTGGGCCTGGTGTCATGCCAGGGTGATGCGGAGCGCCGGGGAGTGGGGGAGGCCCGGTGCATGGGCGGGGGCGGGTGAACAGATGGCGGCAGCAGAGTCTCACGATGTTGTGAAGAGACCGGTCCGGGTCGACTGGGAGCTGATGCCCTTGGAAGGCGTAGGGCCGCTGCGTTTCGGCATGCCTGTCACTGAGGTCGCCGCGGTGCTGCCCGGCATGGCCGAACTGCGTCGGTTCCAGGCTGACCCGTCGTTCCGGGAAATCCTGGGTGTGGAGTTCGGAACTGGGCCGGCGGAGCCCGCCGTGTACGCCTACTTCACCGACGGCCTGCTCTTCTGCGTCGCGGTCGACGCAGCGCACGGCCCCCAAGTGATGCTCTGGGGACGAGAGTTGACCGCATGCGTTCCGGACGATCTGGAGCGGTTCCTCCTGCATGCCCATGATTGCGGGGTGCTCGATGTGAGGTACGGTCCGCGAGGAAACCCCGGAGCCAACGGGCTCGGTCTGGTCGTGCGGGTACAAGAGGCCGCCGGAAGCGTGGTGACCCGGCCGGTTCTGGTGGGCCGGGCCTGGGCCGGCCGCTGCACCGACGACTGGGAAGGCGCGATCCCGGAATGCGAGTGGGTGGGCCGCCAGTGGACGAACCCCGGTCATCCAGAACATTGGCCCCCGCCCGGCTATGCGCCGAACTGGCATGACTGGCAGCCCCCCTTCTGGAATATGTCTCTTTGACCGGTGATTCTCGTGGTGGGGCTGGTTAGGCCGTTTCGTTTGGATCACCGAGCGGACCAGAGAAAGATGCCCGCGATGTGGAGTCCGGCCAGGTAGATGGACGCGGTCTTCTCGTAGCGGGTGGCGATGCCCCGCCACTGTTTCAAGCGGTTGATGCAGCGTTCAACGGTGTTGCGCTGCTTGTATGCCTCGCGGTCGAAGACGGGTGGCCTGCCGCCCCGGCTGCCGCGCCGCAGCCGATGACCGCGTTGATTGGCCGGCACTGGGATGACCGCCCGGATCCCGCGCTTGCGTAGGTGCTCGCGGATCGCACGGGAGGAGTACGCCTTGTCGGCCAGGACCACGTCCGGCCTGGTGCGTGGTCGTCCTCGCTGTCGAGGAACGCGAAGGCGGGCCATGACGTGTGTGAAGGTGGGTGCGTCACCGGCCTGTCCCGCGGTGAGCACGAAGGCCAGTGGCCGGCATTGGGCGTCGGAGGCGGGGTGGATCTTTGTGGTCAGTCCGCCGCGGGACCGGCCGATGGCGTGGTCTGCCGGTTCGCCTGCTGGGGCCCCTTTTTGCGGGCGCCGGCCGCGTGCTGGTGTGCGCGCACGATGGTGGAGTCCACCGAGACAGTCCAGCTGAGGTCGTCGTCGGCGTCGGCCTGCGCGACCAGCGCGGTGAACACCCGTTCCCAGGTGCCGTCGATGGCCCACATCCGCAGCCGGTTGTAGACACCTCGCCAGTTTCCGTACTTCTCCGGGAGGTGAATCCACTGCGATCCAGTCTGGAACTTCCAGGCGATCGCGTCGATCACTTCTCGATGGTCTCTCCACCGGCCACCCCGCCGCGGTGTCCGATCTGGCAGTAACGGCTCGATCCGCGCCCACTGCGCGTCAGTCAACGGCACACAGGAACAACGAGCCGCTGCTCTCGACGAAACTGCTTAGGTATCCGACGAGTCCGCGGAGACCAGTCCGGTGCCCGACGGCTTACCGGGTTGATCGCCCAGCAATAGGGCGAGCCCACACAGGCCACCCGCCAACCAGCTGGCTATCATCCATGTCCCCCAGCCGAAGCCCAACGTTACGACGAAGGCGACAGCCGATGCCGTGAGACCGGCAACAGCGGCACGCCGCGGACCGCTGCCGGCACCCCACTCACGGCGCAGTACGCCAGTGTGCCGCCAGATTCTCCAGAGGACGACACCGACGATTGTCGCTTCCACCACGACGAACCAGATGGGAATTGGAGGCAGACGGTCCGACCGCGCCTCGCCGCGCCACACGTCCATGAGCCCGCCGACCAAGACGACCGGACCCACCAGGGCGAACACCCCTGCTAGCAAGCGGAAGAAGCCGACGCCCACGACCGACACGCCGACACCACCAAACGGCATGACAGCGTGGGACAACGCGTGGAAGCGGTGGGCAGCTCCCCGAAAATCCGTCGCGACGATCCAACCCAAGGCCGTCGCGAACACCCCCCAAGCCACCGAGAACATCGCACCCCCTTCGCTATGCATCCGCCCCGCCAGCGACGCCACCGGTTGTGCCCGCCACGGTATACCGGGGTCATCAGCTCTCGGCATGCCGGATTTCGGCAAGGTACGCACCCACCGGATGCCGGATGGACGCCCACGCACAGACGGGTTGCGCATTGTGGCTGACGACTCACTCGGCAGGGATTTCGTGTTCTCCGGTGCCTCGTGGTTGTCTCCCGGTGCCTCAAACGCGCAAAGTCCTCAACCTGGATCGCTCCCTGTTTCGGAAGTGATCCAAACGAAGGGCCCTAGTCTGCTGCGATGACGGACAGCGAGCTGATCGTCGACCTGCGGGGTCGGCCGATCGAGACACTCAACGACTTCTGGGACGCGGTGAGCGAGCCGTGCGGACTGCCAGAGTGGTTCGGCCGGAACCTGGACGCGTGGTCGGACACGATCGAGACCCGGGGCATCTCCGAGGTGATCGACAGCCACGACGTCCTGATCGTGCGTGTCGACCAGCGGGGCCTCTTCGACGGGCACCGGCAGGAGGCCGACGCCCTGGCCGGCACCTTCGACGGAGAACAGAACCGGCTCATCGTCCATGGGCGCCCCTGACGAACCCTTCGGACGTCCGGCTCAGCGCCGGCTCCAGATGAGGAGGGCGGCGAGATGGAGCGCGGCCTGGTAGGCGATGGCGAGCTTGTCCGTTCGCATGGCCAGGCCGCGCCACTGCTTGAGCCGGTTGGTGCACCGTTCGACGGCGTTGCGCTGCTTGTACGCCTCGGCGTCGAAGGCGGGCGGTCGGCCTCCGTCGCGGCCTCGCCGCAGCCGAGGAGGGTCGAGACCCTTCGGGCACGGACTCGCGAGTGGTGGGGATACCCGGAGTGAACGGCGCCGAGAAGGTGGCCGTCGTGATCGATGTGATGCGGGCGTTCACCACCGCCGCCTGGGCTTTCCACCGCGGGGCGGACAAGATCGTGCTCGCCGCCGACGTGGGAGAGGCACTGGAGACCAAGGCACGGCACCCCGACTGGCTCGCGCTCAAGGACGGAGCCCTGATCAGCGGGTTCGACCTGGTTAACTCTCCCGGGCTCCTCCGGGGTGCCGACCTGGCCGGCCGCACCCTGATCCAGAAGACCACCACCGGAACGGTCGGCGCTCCGGCCGTCGCCGAAGCGGAACTGGCGCTCTGCGCCGGCTTCGCCGTGGCCGGGGCGACGGCAAGGACTCTGGTGAACGCCGGCGCCGACTCGGTGACGTTCGTGGCCACCGGCGAGGACGGCCGCGCGGCCGAAGACCTGGTCTGCGCCGAGTACCTGGACCTGTTCCTGACCATGGACCGCTCCGACCCCGGCCCCTATCTGCACTGTGCCCGCACTTCCTCCGCTGCGGACGACCTGCGCGATGGACGACGCTTCGGCGCCCATCCGGCCGACGTGGACCTGTGTCTGGAGGTGGTCCGGTTCGACCAACCGTGCACGTCCGGCTCCGCTTCCCCGTCGAGCGGGCCCTCGCCCGGCCCAAGGCCCGGCGGACCTTCCGCGAAGCACGGATCAGCCCCAACCGACTCACGCCCCTCACCAAGGCCGCCCTCACCCTCGAAAGACGACGCTGAAGACCCATACGGGGACCTTCGTGCTCGTGGCGTCCGCGATGATCGCCGCCGTGGTCCTCCAAGGCGACGACGTCACCGTTGCGGCCGTCTGCGTACCGGTCAGGGGCACCGACCGCGACAAAGCGGCGTCGTCGAGCACATCGCCGTGGCGACGGCCGGCGAACAAGGACGACACGGACCCCGAGACCCGCGCCGCCTTCTTCGCCACCAGCAGCGACGGCACACACCTGCAGACCGAACGGGCACGAGAGAAGGACGCCATCGCCCACCAGAGCCCGGAGTGGATCGGCCCCGGCTGCACCGACATCGTCCACGCGCCGTAACCGCAGGACGGGCTGTCTCCCGCCCCCCAAGAGAGGTGAAGGCCTATGCGTGAGCCCCTGCACCCCTGCCTCTGTCCGTGAGGCCGGCTCAAGGTGCCGCCCACAAGCCACAGTGGCCGATTCGCGCTCTGACGGTACGCGACGTCAAATGCTCGACTGGTCGCCGTGTCGGGGATTATCGCGGCGGCCATCGCCGTCATGGGAACTCTGCTGGGCGCTGTCGTCGCCCACCGTTACCAGGAGAAGACCGCACTCAGATCTGCGGACCGCGCCCGTCAGGAGCGAAGTCACCAGCGTCTTCTTGACGCCTGCGCCGGATTCGTCGCCTTGGCGGAGGACTACCGGCGGGCGCAGTACGACCGGTGGACAAGCTGGCACGCAGCGCCCGATTCCGAGGCGGCCGGCACAGCCCGGGCGGAGTCGCACCGCCTCTACGTCGAGGTCCGCAGCAGCATCTTCCGGCTCCGCCTCGTCACCCCCGACCCCCAGGAACGGCAGCTCGTCGACCAGGCGGCCGAGATACAGAAGAAGACACGAGAGATCTTCTTCGCCGCCGACAAGGCCGACATGCTTGCCAGGGGCGAGGCCGCAGAACGCGCCTGCGAAGCCTTCGCGCTCCATGCCGCAGAGGTGCTGGCGGCAAGAGGGTGACGAACCGGTCGGTTCACGCTCTCCGCACAAGCCGCCGGACTCGTTCCCGGAAGGCCCGGAAAAGCTCGTGCCACGAGGAGATCGTCGCCCCGTGGAAGACGGCGGACGCCGCTCTCTGACGACCCGGCAACGCGGCACCACACATGCGCGGGCAATCGTCGGACGGGCCGACGGGTGGCGATCTCCTGGACCCTGGAGAACGCCGACACTCGGCACCCTGGCGAACGCTGACACGCGGCCCCCTGGAGAACGCTGCCACTCGGCGCCGGCTGCCCTTCCCGTTCCCAGGAGGCTCTCCGGCCCTCACCGCCGGCGCGGCTTTGAGGAAGAGGCAGGTTCGGCCAGACCGGCTCCGGCGCCTTGGGCCCGGCGATACCGTAGTGAGCGACGTCCACCCCGCTCCTCCACGGAGGCATCGATGAACGAGCAGCCGGCCCCCGCCGACACCGTCCGGCAGCACCTGGATCCGGCAGCCGCCGACGCCGTACGCGCGTACGCGGCCCGGACCCGCGAAAGCGCCGACCAGTTCGCCGCGGTTCTCGAGGACCTCGCCACCAACGGACTGCCCAGCGCCGACGAGTGCACGCCGTGGGAGGAACTGCGCGAGAAGCACCTCGCCCGCCTCGCCGCCCAGCGCCCGGCCGTCGCCTGATGTCACCCCACGCGCGCCGGCGTGCCCGGATCGCATTCTCCGAAGCCGCCGCCAAGCAGCTCGAAGCGCTCACCGACGAGGCCGAGCTCCACGCCCTGGACCGCGCCCTGGTCGTCATCTCCGTCGACCCCGCGATCGGCGAACCGATCCCCGGCAACGCCCCCGGCCCCCAGCTCCTGCAGTACACCGACGAGGTCGAACAGGTACGCGTCCTGTACTTCGTCACCGCCCTGAAGACCGTGGTCGTCGTCGCCTACATCGAGGTCTAGCCTGGTCTTCGACGCCTGGACCCTTTGCTCCGCTGTTCGGACGGGGCCGAGCTGGCCTCAGGCTGCGCAGGCCCCCGTGCCACGCCATAGTTCCAGGCGGAGGGCCCCCGCCCGCCCGGATCTGACCCGATGAGTCTGGACACCCCTGTCACCAGCCACCGACCTGACCTGATCCCGTACCGGCTGAGGCACGTGCGCCACGCGAGGCTGCCCCTGCCGCAGGGCGGCGTCGGGGCCGGTCCTGTCCCGGGTGTCAGTGCGACCGTGCAGAGTGCCGGTCATGATCAACGACTTGGACAGGACCGACTGGGCGTCTCTGGAGCACGCCTACGGGGCGGCCGACGACGTGCCGGGGTGGCTGCGCGGCATGGTGTCGCCCGACCCCGCCGTACGGAAAGAGGCGTTCGACCGTTTCTCCAGCGCCGCGCTCCACCAGGGGAGCGTGTACTCGAGCACGGTGGCCAGTGTGCCGTTCCTGTTCGCGATGGCGGACGACCCTGCGACCCCTGACCGCGGGGAAGTCGTCGCGCTGCTGCTCGGCATCGGGCGGGAAGCGGTTGGCGCCGAGGAGGCATACGCCGCCGTCCGCGGCGAGGACGCTGAAGAGTGCACCGTCCACCCGGACACCGCACGCCTGATGCGCGAGCATGCCGACGCCTTCGTCACCTACGCCCATGACCCCGACCCGCGGGTGCGCAGGGCGTCGATCGAGGGTCTCGGGCTCTTCCTGGACGACGCCGGACGGGCGGGCGGTGGCGCTCCTGCAGGACCGCCTCGCGGAAGCAGGCGGGGCTGCCGAGCGTCTGCTGGTGGTGCGGACGACGGCCGACCTGGCGCTGCGCCTGCCCGCGGCCGCCACGCCGGTACGGGCGTGGCTGGACACGCTGGCCGACGGCGACACCACCGATCCGGACACCCGCCTGGCGGCGCTCGTCCACCGGGCCCGCTGCGCTCCCGACTCCACCGACGACCGGACGGTGCCGGCCGCGATCGAACTGCTCCGCCAGGTCACCCCCACGCCCCGGCCCGAGCAGGACCAGGAGCGCGGGGGCCAAGAGCCGTCCCGTCCCTGTGCGTGCGAGGCCGAGCCCGAACCCGACCCGGACGTCCCCGGGCACGTCGCGGCCGCCTTCGCCGACCTCGAACGGCGCGGACGCGTCCACGCCGCCACCACCCCCTTGCTGCTGGCCTTCCACACCGCCCTGGACATGCGCGCCGAGGACCGAACGGCTCTGCTCACCGAGCAGCTGCGCAGCCCGGACCCGGGAACCCGCTACGACGCCATCGACATGGCACGCCGTCTGATCACCTCCCTGCGGCCGATCACACCGGCCTGGTACGGCTCATCGCCGACTGCCTGCTCCCCGACGACTCCTACACCGCCGCGGCCGCGGCCGAGGCACTCGGTTCCCTCCACACCCTCGCCGAACCGGCCCGCGAAGCCCTCGCCGCCTACGTCACCGCCCACCGGCCCCGGGCGGCACCCGCCCTGCGCTGGAGCTTCAGCGCTGAGCGACCATCACGTTCTACCCTTTCGGTTCAGGTGGTTGAGGGGCGGCGTCGGGCTCGGAGAGGAACTGCCAGATGCTGATCATGGCGACGATCTGGGCGATCAGATACGCGAACTGCAGCGAGTAGTAACGCATCTGGTAGATCGACAAGAGGAGCCCCAGCCGACTCTGCCAGTAACGCTGCTCTGTGCGGAAGGTGTCGAAGTCGACGGCGATTCCAGTGACTGTCAGGACCAGGAGCATCGCCGAAACCGCCAGGGCGAGACCGGCAGTGCTCTCGTCGGTGAAGTGGAGAACGAGGCTGTCCGCCGCGGCCGGTAGCGCGAAGGCGGCTGTCACCGGCAGGGCCTTCGCCGCTCCGCGCCGACCGGGGAGCAGCCGCCAGAGGGCGCCGAGCACGAAGGCCGCTCCCGTCCAGGTCGCCGTCCAGCCGAGGAAATCCAGCACCAGGCCGGGGACACCGAAATGGTTGCTGAGGACCGACGTCCAGCCGTCACCGCGGATGCCCCAGACCCAGACCATGAGGACGGAGGCAGGGAGGGCAGGGATCAGGGAGAGACGGGCGCATCGGCTGCCATTGGCCCACCACGTGTCCCTGGGGCCGAGGGCCAGGGCCGCGTCCACTACGGAAATCCTGGCGGGGAGGCGGTCCGGGGCACCCGACGAGGGCGGATGCGCGGGCCAGTCGTGCAGGTCATCGAGGCGTTGTTCGAGGTCGCTGCGTTTCGGGGGTACGTCGCCGAACAGGCCCTGGTCCAGGCGGCGCAGCTCGGCATGGATCTCGCGGTAGAAGCGTGCTTTCTCCAGGAGTGCCGTCCGGCCTCCGGGGGCCGCTGCCGCCGACGTCAGGGGACGGCCTGAGAGTTCGAGGGGCTGAGCGAGCACGGATCGGCCGGCGAAGGGGGCTACCAGCCCGTACAGGGCCAGCATGCCGAGGAGGATCCACAGAGCGGTGGCCGCGCTGTTCCCGACGACGTACCCCCCGATGAGCGGGACCACGGCAGCGAAGAAGGTCAGGAACAGGATCCTGTCGGCCGGTTCTTCGAGCGGGGACACGGCAGTCGATGAACGCCAGGCGCGCAGGACCGCGAGTACCGCGACTCCCGTCAGCATCCACACGTACCACGACAGCACGTCCTGGGCTTGGGGCACGGAGGCCATGGCCTCCCACACGAAGTCGTTCATGTGGTCGCGGCCGTAGTCGGGAACGGTGCGGTCGCTGAGCCAGGTGGCCCGCTGCCATGCGCGTTCCTCGGTGAGGGCGAAGAAGGCCGTGACGAGCACCGTCCAGGCAAGCACGGCGGGACCTGCCACACGGAGCCTCAGGAGTCGGTCGCTCCCCGGACGGCGGCGGCTCTTGGGCAGCAGTTCCCCGTCGGTGGCCAGCCGCCAAGCCGCTGCCGTGAACGCGAGTGTGGACAGGGCGAAGAGCGAGGCAGAGGCAGTCGTCTCGGCCGCCAGTGCGACCGCTGATGCCTCGGCGAGCCCTCCGTGCCCCAGGTCGAATGCGTCCGGCACCGCCGCCACCAACAGGGGCGGTGCGGACAGGGCGGCGATCAGCACCCAGAAGCGACGCGGCGGCAGACCCAAGGAGAACAGGACGGCGACGACGGCCAAGGCGAAGCCGTGGTCGCGGAGGACCAGTTCGGGCGGCCAGAGCAGGAGGTCCCGCGTTTCCTCGTACCGCTGGAGCACGGCGCGGCCGTCCGTCAGAAGCGCCAGGAGCACGAGTACCACGGCCCATCGGGTGAGGTTCCGCAACGTGCGGTCTCGAACCACGGAGAGCGGAGCGGACCGCCTGCGGTAGAGGACCACTCCACGGAGGAGAAGAGAACCGGTCAGAACAGCGGCGATCACCGAACCCGTACGGTCCAGGAGAACAGCGGTCCACCGGTTGCTCTGAGCGGCCCAGGAACGCTGCCAGGAGGGCTGGAGGCGAACGGTCACGGCAGGAACCGAGGCCGTCGTGGAGGTCTCCTTGCCGGCGGCATGCGTGCGGGAGGGGCGTTGTCCGGGGCCCGACCGCGACTCGTCGGCCTTCTCCCCGCCGGGCGTGGCCGGATGCCACACCAGTGCCGTGGCGCCCTCGCCTTTACCGGGTCGCGGGATCGCGGTCCTGGCGCCGGGACCACCGGGATCCACCTTGATCTCGTCCCAACGGGCTCCGATCAGAGCCGGCGGCGGGAGCAGTCTGATCGTCCACTCGCCCCTGCCCGCGCTCACGCGCCAGACCCCCGTGTCGATGGGCCCCTCGTGCGTGTTGACCCAGGCATGCGTCCGGTCGGCGACCGTTACGCCGCCGTCCTTCTCGGACGTGATCACAGGCGGACCCTCACGCCATTCGGACCAGCGCCGATACTGGCCCGGATGAGCACGGGTGAGGCAGGACATCGCCCTGATGTACGCGGGGCTCTCCTCGCTCAGCAGCAGGTCCCGTACCAAGGGCCAGTCTCCGGGCACCACGACACGGAACTCGGTTCGTATCTTGGTGTAGGTGCGGTCCCCGTGCTCCAGCAGTATCCAGCTGCTCACACGAGCCGTGCTCAACTGTGCGGACCAGCACACGTCCGCCGGAGCGGCAGGACGGGCGGTCGTCGTCGCAGAAGCCGGCGGAGCGGTGAGGAACAAAGCGACGAGGAGACTGAGGAGACTCAGGACGGCCGGCGGGCGCGCAATGACCATCGTCCCGGAAACGACGCGCCAGACTCCCGATCCGATGCGTATGCCGCCGTCATGACTGCTCAACAGATCTGCCCCCCGACTGAAATCAGCAAGAGCCATGATGACGCATGCCCTGCGGACCAGCTCTGACGGTGGCCACTCCCCAGAGCCCCACAGACTCCGGCGAGGTGCGGCTGGGGACAGCCGGGCCCGTCACTGGGCCGCCCGCGAGGCCCCAGGGCCGACTCGGGCCTGTCCGGCGGATCTTGTGACCGTCCGAACGACGGCATCGCCGCTGGTCCGCGGACGATACCTGGGACCGGGTCCTGACGGGCCGGCTCCGTCAGCGGGCTTCCAGCTCTTCGGCTCGCTGCGTCAGCTCCGCCGCGATGCCGTCCCAGTCCGGACCGTGCAGCCACAGGTTCTGCGCGGCCTCCCGCAGAAGAGCCGGCTCGTCGGGCCTCTGCAGCAGCACGAGGCGATAGGCGAGGTTGCGCGTCCACACCGGAAGCCGGCCGTCGACCAGGTGCGGGCAGAGCTCCCGCAGCATCGACAGGATCGCGTCCGCACCGGCGAACGTCAGCTCTTCGACGAAGTGGTGCTCGCGGTGGTCCTGCCCGCACGGCGGCGTCGGGCGGTACTCATCCCCGTAAAGACACCGGGCGTGTTCGGTCAGCGTGCTGTGCATGCGCCGCAGCCTACGAGGTCATGTTCCACCGGACACCGGTGGGACCGTGTCGGTGGATCCCGCCACCTGCCCACCTGCCGAGCACACAGCACGCTGCCCGTGGGAGGACGGCGGGGGCCGCCGGCGCACCGGGGCCGTGGGCTGGCCCTGTATGACTTTCCCGGTTCGGGGTGTCGTCCTTGCGGGCCGGCCTGGGTGGCCGTTGAAGTGTCCGCATGACGAAAGCGCGTGATCGGCTCGGGTTCCGCCATCGGTTCGCCCTCTGCGCCGGTGCCGCCGCGGGCGGGCTGATGGCGGTGCGGCTGTTCGTGCCGTCCCCGGTCGGCATGGCCGACAACGGCGACGGGTTCCGCAGGATGTGCTCCCTCGACGCCGTGACGCTGGTTCCGCCCGGCGTGGAGCAATGGCTCGAGTTCGCTCACTTCACGTACGTCCGCGCGCCCCAGGACGGCTGCGACCCCGCTCAGGTCTACCCCAGCAGCGGCAACTGGCTGCTCCGCGCCGCGGAGGTCCTGAGCGGTCTGCTCGGCCTTCCCGGGGTCATCGACCTGAGGGCGCTCGCGGTGCTGTTCTGCGTCCTGATCGCGGGTGCCTTCGCGCTCTTCGCGGCCGCCCTGCGCGGAAGCGTCCTGCGGAGGACCGTGGTGTGCGCGCTGCTGTTCCTGGTCGTCGCGGACAGTACGTTCGCCGGGTACGCGGCGTCGCCGTACGGTGAGCTCGCGGGCCTGACGGGGATGGTCTGGGCCCTCGCGGGGGCGGTTCACCTCGGCGGAACGCCGGCCGCGCGCCTGGTCGGGCTCCTCGCCTGTACGGCGGGAGCCGTCGTCGCGGTGGCGTCCAAGACCCAGACGGCGACCATGGCGGTGCCCTTCGTGGTCCTCCTCGCGTTCGCCCGTGTCCCGCTGGGCCGGTGGCGGACCGGATGGCGGGGCCGGGCCGCACCGGCGCTGGCCGCGGTGGTGATCGTCGGCGCGGCCGTGGGCGAGATCGCGGCGCAGCCCGGGCAGTTCCGGAGGATCAACCCCACGGAGACGGTCTTCGTCGGCCTCCTTCCCCGCAGCGACGATGCCCGTGGGGCCGCCGTCGACCTGGGGCTTCCGGCGGACTTCGCGCGGTACGAGGGCAGGAGCTGGTGGGCGGAGAACCCTCCCCAGAGCGACCCGCGCTGGGCCGCGTACGAGGACCGGATGACGTACGGGAACATCGCGTCCTTCCTCGTCACCCATCCGATGGTGACCGCCCGCGTCGCGTACGACGCCCTCGACGACTTCGGGGCCGCCCGCCCGGACTACCTCGGCTCCTACCCCCCGGAGGCCGGGCTGCCCCCGGGTGCGCAGGAGTCGCGCCTCGCCCTGTTCAGCGCGCTGGTGCGCGACATCGGCGGCGGGCTGATGCTGGCGCTGGTCACCGTGCTGGGCGCCGCGGCGGTGCCGTGGTGGCGTCGCACGGCCGACCCCCGGCGCCGTGCGTTCGTGGCGACGGTGCTGTGCGCGGCGGCGCTGACCTGGACGCAGTTCCTGACGGCGGTCTACGGGGAGGCGATCGAGAACACCAAGCACCTGGTGTTCGCCGTCCTGGCCGGCGGGCTCACCGTGGCCATGGCCGTCGCGGTGCCGGCGGCCGGCGCGGGAGCCGGGCACGACCCGGTCGGCGGACGGTCCGGCCGCAGCGGGGAAAGCGACGGGCCCGACCCGGGGCACGGCGTCGACAAGGTCCCCGGACCGGGCACGGAGAGCACCACGTCCACGGGCACGACGGCCTCCGGCGTGGTCTGACCGCTCGCGGCCGCAAGCGGCCGGGGTGAACCCGGGCGCCCATGGCGACGAGGGGACGGAGTCAGCGGGCCCGCGCGTGGTCCGGAGACGCGGCGGGGGCGCGCGGCGGGGCGATCTCCGCGTTGCGCCGGGTCTTGGCCCATGTCCCGCGCCCCCGCACGTGGCGGCCCAGAGCGCGCCAGGTCGCGAGCGAGTAGCACCAGACGTACGCCGTGTAGGCGAAGCCCCAGCCGACACTGCGCCAGAAACCCTGGCCGGGCTCGCACTTCGCCCGGTACAGCGGACCCCACATGCCGAACTGGACGACGGCCAGCAGGAGATAGCTGAGCACGAGTCCCCACCGTGTCGTCCCTCCGGCGGTCGGGGACCCGTCGGCCCGGTCGATCAGGTGACCGATGGCGACGGCCAGCAGCACGGGGCAGACCATGCTGACGAGGAGCTGGAACCACGGCTGGAGGAGGGAGTAGCTGATCTCCAGCCTGCCCGGGACCGAGAGCCGCCGCGACCGCCACACGGTACGCAGGTGGCGGGCGCACTGCATCGTGCCCTGACTCCACCGGGTCCGCTGGACGAGCAGACGGCCCGCGCTCCACAGACCCTCCTGCTCGACCCAGGTGTCACGGGTGAAGGCCACGGTGCGGCCCGCGAGCGCCAGGTGCAGGGCGAGTTCGTAGTCGTCGAGCAGCGAGTTGCGCCAGGGACCGCCGCGCTCGGGGACGTCGTCCAGCGCACGCAGCGCGCCGAGTCGCACGAACTGGCCGTTGCCCCCCAGGGACACGGTCCCGGTGAAGGAGCGGCCGGCCTGGAGGGCCGGGACGGCGGCGCGGAACTCGATGTCCTGCATCCGTACCAGGGTGCGGGCGATCAGGTTGCGGACCCGGCCCGACCCGGGGCGGGGGCGCCGCTCGTCCCGGTTGCGCATCCGCACCTCGATCTGGACCGCGTCCACGGACGGGTCGCCGAGGAGGTGAGGGGAGGCGACGACGTCCAGGCATCCGGGCGCGGGGATGCCGTCGGCGTCGAAGACGCCGATCACGACGCCGTCGGGTGGGACGTCCCCGGGGAGCGTGGAGACCAGGGCGCGGTAGGCGGCGTTCAGGGCGTCGCCCTTGCCCGTCCGGGCGCGGGGCAGTTCACGGGAGACGAGGTGGATCCGGTGGTCGCCCTCTCGGTGCCGCGCGACGATGGCGGCGGTCTCGTCGTCGGAGGCGTCGTCCACGATCCACAGGTGGGCGTCGGGGAAGGCTCCGCGCAGCCGGGTCAGGGTCTCGCCGATGACCGCGGCCTCGTTCAGACAGGGCACGACGATGTGCCAGTCGAAGCGTGAGGCGTCGCCCGCAGGCCGCGGTCCGCCGCGGAGGAACGGGACGACGAGTGCCACCAGATAGCCGAGGGAGACCACGGCGAGCACGAGGAAGAGCGTCGTCGTGGAGGTCACCACGGCGCTCGGGGAACCACCCATCTCCTGGGTCCCTCCTGGGTAGGCCGCGCCCTGCGGGGCGGCTCCGGACACGGTCTCGGCCGCGGTCCTGCGCGGCGGGACGCGGGCCGACGGGGTCGGCCCGCGTCCGGACATCGGTCGGTCGTGTGCGCGGCGGTCAGACGCCCGCCGCACCGCCCTTCGCCGCGCGGACCATCCAGAGTCCGGCTACGACGAGGACCAGGGCGAGGACGCTCAGAGCGACGAGGAAGACAGTGGCATCGCCGCTGCTTCCCGTGGCGGCGAGGACGCCTCCACCGGCGACACCGGCTGCGTGGGGTGGTCGGTACACGGGTCTCCTCCAGAGGGAGTCGGGCCGGCCGGTACGGCGGCCGGCGAGGGCAGCGTGGCGGGGCGGACGCCGGGAGCCGCCACTGCGGAGTGCTCTGAGTCCCGGCGCGTACGGGGCACCGCTCGCTCGGCGAGGGCGCGGATGAGGGCGACGATGCGGTCGCTGGCCCGCCCGTCGCCGAAGGGGGAGGGGCGGGCCGCGAGCCGGGCCGCCAGACCGGGGTCCGCCAGCATCGCGCGGGCACGGACACCGACTTCCGGGCCGGGCGAGGCCAGCACCGCGAAGCCGTCGGTCATCGCCTCGGGGCGCTCGGTGTTGTTGCGGACGACGACGAGGGGCTTCTTGAGCACTGTGCACTCCTCCTGCACGCCGCCGGAGTCGGAGACCAGCAGGCGTGCTCCGTGGGCCAGCGCGAGGAAGGTGGCGTGGTCGACCGGCTCGACCACCCGCAGGCCGGCCAGCAACGGCCCCAGCCCGTACTGGCATGCCCGCGCCGCGGTTCGCGGGTGGATCGGCAACAACACGGGCAGCCCCAGCCCGGCGAGCTCGCCGAGGATCGCTCCGAGCCGCTCCGGATCGTCGGTGTTCTCCGGCCGGTGCACGGTGGCGAGGACGAAACCTCCGGGGCTCAGCCCGTATCCCCGCAGTACGGCGGCCCTGGAGGCGGGGCCGGGCAGCGAAGCGAGAACGGCCTCGATCACGGTGTTGCCGGTGAGGTGGATACGGTCCGGCTCGACGCCTTCGGCGCGCAGATGTGCCACGGCGCCCGCGGTGGGCGCGCAGTGCACGTCGGCGAGCACCCCGATGACCCTGCGGTTGATCTCCTCCGGCATGCTCCGGTCGTACGAGCGGAGCCCCGCCTCCACGTGCACCACCTGGATGCCCAGGTAGTGCGCGGCCTGCGCCGCGGCGGAAGCGGAGTTGGTGTCCCCCTGCACCACGACGACCGCGGGACGCGCCGTCTCGAACGCCTGGCCCAGCCGGCCGATCATGGAGCTCATCTGCTCGACGCGCGGCAGCCCGCCCACCCGCCGGATCCGCACCTGCGGATCCGGCAGTCCCAGCCCTCGGAAGATTCCGCCCGACAGGGAGTCGTCGTAATGCTGTCCCGTGTGCACCACCTGTGCGTCAGCGCCGAGCCCGTGGATGACCCCGGCCAGCTTCACCACTTCAGGCCGGGTGCCCAGCACCACAGCCACCCCGGCTCCTCTACGACTCAACGGACATCGTTCCTCACCGGTCTTCGGTCACGCGACCGACCTCAGGGACGAATTGAATAAAATACGAAAAACCCTCGCGGTCCGGTACCGCTGCCGGTGAGTCACGCGAACCACCTGTTTGCCCCACCGAGCACCTCGACGGCGAGACCGAAGCCTCAGGGCGGCGCACAGTCGCCACAGCACTCCTGACCGACCCGGGCCCGCGATCTGCCTTGAACCGGCCGCGCGCCGATGTCCACCACCGTGCCTGGACGGGGCAGGACGGCGACTTCGCCCCCCTGCCGTGCCCGTTCGGTCAGCAGCCGGGTAGCCGGCGATCCGGGCGGGAAGGCTCCCCGAGCGGTCGGTCCACGGGAGGTCCACCGGTGAAGCGGGACGGGCCTTCCGCGTCCGGTCACTCCGGCGAAGGGGGTTCCGGGAGGACCGGGTCGATGCGGAGGGCGATCATGGCGGTGTCGTCGCGCTGGTCGGAGAGGCGTTGGAGGGTGCGCAGGAGGTCGGGGAGTGCCTGGTGGCGGCAGACGGTGGCCTCGGTGGCGAGTCGGTTCAGTCCGGTGTCGAGGGAGGCGGAGGGCGTCTCGACGAGGCCGTCGGTGTAGAGCAGGAGGGTGTCGCCGGGGCCAAGGGTGTGGGTGTGGGTCGTACGGCCGGGGCCCGGCAGGACGCAGAGGGGGAGGTCGGCCGGCGCGTCGAGGTGGTGGGCATCGCCGTTCGCGGGGATGACCAGGGGCGGTGGATGTCCCGCGTTGGACCAGGTGAACCGCCAGGTTCCGTCGGCGCGGCGATGGAGGGTGGCGTGGACGGCGGTGGCGAACGCTGCCGTCTCCAGGCCCTCGGCCGTCTCGTCGAGGTGGGCGAGGGTGTCGGCAGGGGCGGCGCCGGGGCCGCTCGCGTAGGCGAGGGCGCGGAGCATGCTGCGCATCTGGGTCATGGCGGTGGCGGCGGGCAGGTCATGGCCGGCGACGTCGCCGATGTCGAGGACGAGGGTGCCGTCGGGCAGGGTGAAGGCGTCGTACCAGTCGCCGCCGATCTCGCTGTCGGAGCCGGCGGGCTGATAGCGGGCGGCCAGGGTCGCGCCGGGCACGGACGGCGGATCGGTGAGGTGGGCGCGCTGGAGGCCGAGGGCGATGCGGCGGGCGTGCTGGAGGTCGAGGACCTTGCGGATCGGCCGCTGGGGCTGGTGGAGGACCTCTCTGAGCAGGGAGACCTCGCTGGTACCGGGGACGGGGGTGTCACCGCTGGTGGCGGTGACGGCGTAGCCCAGGACGGTGTCGTCGACGGTGAGCGGGATCAGGGTCATGCTGGTCGCCTTCGCGGCGGTCAGCCACCGTTCGGTGACGGCCGGCACCAGGCCGGGCGGGACGGGGCCTTCCGGTGGCAGCGGGAAGGTGCGGGGGGTGTGCCGGACGAGGAGGTCGCGCAGTTCGCCCGTGACCGGCAGGCTCTGGCCGCGCAGCGCCGGCGGGGCGGGAAGACCGGACCGGCCGGCGGCGGCGACCCTGCGCGCGGTGACCTCGGCGTGGTCGGGCGGGGGCCAGTCGTCGTAGGAGAGCAGCAGGATCAGGCAGTAGTCGGTGAGTTCGGGCACGATCACCTGGACGACTTCGGCGAACGCCTCGGGCAGGCTCTCGCCCGAGGCCCCGGCGACCTTCACCAGCAGCTGGTCGCGCAACTGCCTGTTCCAGGAGTCCTCGACGTCGACGGTGGCGGCGATCCAGTCGGTGTCCGGGTCTGCCGGGTCTACGGGGACGGCCCGGGTCCTCACGTGGCGGAACGTTCCTTCGGCGGCCCGCAGCCGGTAGTCGCTCTGGACGACGCCCGCGGTGTCGGGCGTGGCGCCGCCCTCCCACTCGGCCCTCAGCCCTTTCCGGTCGCGGGGATGGACGTGCGGATACACGCTGCCGAGCCGGCCGGACGGCGGAGGCGTCCCGGTCAACCGCTCCCAGCCGGGGACGGTCTCCTCGATCGTGCCGTCCGCGTGTTTCACCCACACCATGTGCGCGATGGCCTTCACCAGGGCCTCGTACCGCCGGCGCTCGGCGCTCTCGGTGGTGGTGTCCATCGCCAGGGCCAGGACGCCGGGGCCCTCGGCGGTGGTGACGGGGGTGCACGTGTACATGAAGTGCCGGGCCTGGTCGGCGGCGCCCGGGTCGGTCCGACGCTCGCCGGCCGTCTGCCGTGCCCGGCCGGTGGTCCGTGCCGCCTCCAGGACGGACAGGAACCGGTACGCGTCGGGGTCGGAGAACACCTCGCCGGCCGGCAGTCCCTTCTGCCGGGGGCCGAACAGGCGGGTGAACGCGTCGTTCGTGTACAGCAACCGGTTGTCGGGTCCGGTGAAGACCGCCGCCGCGGGGACCGCGCCGTCGAACACCCGCGGATCGAGCACCGGCCGGCGGTCAGTGCTCCGGCCGCTCCGGCGCCGAAGGCGACGTGCCGCGCCCGTTTTGCGTCTCATGGGGCTATTTTCCCGGAAAGCGCCCGCCTGGACGGGCAGGCCCCACAGCCGCGTCGCCGGCCCGTCCGGCGGTCTCCACCAGCCTCCGCGGCTCGGCCACGATCTCCGCGTACCGATGCGCGCTGGACGCTGCCGCCCCATGCGGGACAGCCAGTGACCTGGGCGAAGACCTACCTGAACCTGACGGTCAGGACCGTCAGCCGCCCCAGGGACGCCTCCGGATTCATCGTCCCGCCCCGGCGCCGGGTCGTCGAACGCTCACACGCCAGGGTCATGCACGCCCGCCGACCGCCGACATGCGCGCGACTGCGAATGGCGCATCCAGCACTCGGAATCGCTCATCACCTGGCCACGACCACCCTCAGGACCGGACGCATCGCCCGCCGGAACTCTCGCAGGAGCGGACGGTCGGCCTCCCGCGAGGCCCACCGCGGCTGATCACCCCGGCACTGACGGTCAGCAGCGCCACCAAGAAACCGCCCGGCCTTCCCGGGCCTGGAACCCCATCCTCCCACCGCCACGAGGAGACCTCCAGCGGCCCGGCCTCGTTACGCGAATGCCACCCGAACGGCCTACGCGTCCCCATGCCGGGCGAGCGCCGTTCGCCCGTTTGAACCACTCTGGCAAGCAGTCCATGCCATCGCATCGCCGTGATCACCACTCCATTTGGAGGCGTCATGGTCGTGATCGCCCTGCTCCTGCCGGGACTGATCGTGTTCATGCTGTTCGGGCTGGACGCCCTGGAGAACTACCTCTTCCCCCGGCACGCCGGCCGCTCCCAGGCCGACGACGGACAACCTCTGGAGGCACCCTGACAGGGGTGGAGGTGTCCGCGGCTCCAGACACCGACGCGGTGCTGGCAGCCGCGGACACGGTGCACGCATCCCCGACGTCCGTCAGCCGCGAACGACACGGCCGTGCCACACGCAGGCAGAAGGTTCAGGCAAGCGCGCCCATCATGATCGCGTCGTCGAGCTCTTCGATGACCTTGCGGAGCTCGCGGGCTCCGCGAGGCGACATCGCTCGGACCACGCCGTCGAGCAGGGCACGGCTTTCAAGCGGGTCGCCGCAGCAGTACCAGTGCGCGTTGCCGAACTCGTCGTCGTGCCAGAGCTCGCGCTCGGAGCGGTGGACGTAGTCCTTCCACAGGCGCAATGCGGCGCTGGTGTCCCCCGGCTGGAGGTAGTTCCGCGTGCGTTCAAGGCGAACGATCTCGGAGAGCGCTCGCGGGGAGAGGCGGTCGATGGCCGGCCTTGAGCGTGGTGACCGCTGCCGGTCCGGGATGCCGGCCCGGATGCGTCCTGGCCGTCTACGCGGCATGGACCTTTCGGTTGGTCGTCATGCCGTACATGGTGCCATGACCGCGAACGGTGTCTCGAACGGGTTCGCTCACGTGGGTAATCACCGGACGTGGCGGCGGCCTTCGGTCTGAGGGCCGATGGCGGGCGAGGTCCGTCGAGCACCGGATCGCCGGTCCGGGCGGCATGCCGCGTCCGGGCGGCCCGCGGACGGTGACGGACGAGCAGGTGGCCGCACTGGTTTCCAGGACGCTGGAGTCCACCCCGCAAAACGCGACCCACCGGTCGACACGCTCGACGGCGAAGGAGCCGGGCCTGTCGCAGTCGACCGTGTCGCGGATCCGGCGGGCGTCCGGTCTGCAACCGCACCGCTCGCAGACGTTCAAGCTGCCGACGGATCCGTCCTTCGTCACCACCCGTGAGTTTCCGGGCCCGGTTGATACCTTTCGTTTGTCGAGTGAAAGCAAATGGCTTCGCTTGCTAGGAGAGATAGAGGGGGCACGTGACGTGCTGGCTGAAGAGAGGCGTGAGGTCCTCCTGCGCCTGATCGAGCGCCGGGGAGCGGTCAAGGTGAAGGACGTGGCGGAGGAGATGGGAGTCTCCGCGGTCACCGTGCGCCAGGACGTCCGGGAGCTGGCGGGCCGGGGGCTGGTCGTGCGGGTGCACGGAGGCGCCATGTCGCCGAGCGCGGCGCAGGCGGCCGATGCGGCCGGGCCCACCCCTCGGCCCGCGAGGGGGCAGGGGAACGTCTTCGGGCTGGTCGTCCCGCCCGGAAGCTACTACTACCCCGAGATCATCCGAGGAGTGCAGGACGCGGCACGCGCGCAAGGTGTGCGCATCGTGCTCGCGGTCTCGGGCGAGACGCCGGCGGACAATCAGGAGCAGGTGCGGAGGCTGATCGCGGCGGACGTCGACGGCCTGCTGTTGATGCCGCGCGCCGGGCTGGAACCCATGGATCTGGCCGAGAAGTGGCTGGCCGGCCTGGACGTACCGGTCGTCCTCCTGGACCGCAGGGCCGGCGGGCAGGCCGGGCGACTGGAGCAGGTCGCGTCCGACCACGCCTACGGCGCGGGACTGGCGGTGCGGCACCTCGCCGAGCGGGGACACGGGCGGATCGCGCTGGTCGCGCGGGTGGAGAGCCCCAACACGCCGTTGATCCGCGAGGGGTACGCGGCGGCCTGTCGGGAACTACGGCTGCCGGCGGGCCCGGAGTACGGGATCGAACCGGCCGACGGAGCGGCGCCGGCCGAGTGGTTCGAGGAGTTCGCGCGGGCGGTCGAAGCGGGTGAGGTCCGGGCCGCCCTCGTCCACAACGATCTTGACGCCGTTGCTCTGGTCGGCTTCCTGCAGGCGCGTGACCTGCGCGTTCCGGAGGACCTGGCCATCGTGACCTACGACGACGAGGTCGCCGAGCTGAGCGATGTGCCCCTCACCGCCGTGGCGCCGCCCAAGAGGGCCGTGGGGGCGTGGGCGGTCGACCTGTTGAGGCGCCGGATCTCCGACCCGGCCGCACCCCTGGCGGAGCTGCTGCTCCGCCCGGAGCTGCACGTGCGGGAGTCCAGCGGTGCCCTTCCCGCGCCCGCCGGGCCTGCGTAGGGCGAGGTGGAGCACCGTCAAGTGACATCGCTTGCTTTCGTTTCCTTTCATATGAAGCAAAAGCATTGACGGGTCGCGTTTCCTGTCGAATGATTCCGGTCAACGCCCCCGCGAACGATCGGTGCCCATCATGCTTCGCAGAACCACGGCCGTCCTGGCCGGCCCCGTCACGGCTCTCGCCCTGCTCGTCACCGCCTGCGGAGAGACGGGCCAGGGGGCTTCCCCCGAGGCGAAGAAGACCGGAGAGGTCACCTTCTGGTCCTTCGTGAAGGGGTCCGACAAGGTGGCTGCGGCTTTCAACCGCAGCCACCCGGACATCACGGTGACCTTCGAGACCGTCCCGTCGGGCCAGGAGTACTACTCCAAGCTCACCAACGCCGTGAAGGCCGGCACCGCGCCGGACGTCGCGGTGGTCGAGTACCCGCACCTGCCCGAGTTCGCCGCCCAGGGGAAGGTCGAGGACCTGAGCGGCACGCTCGGCCCGCTGGTGAAGGAGCGGTTCCCCGAGGCGACGCGGCAGCTGGTCGACCTCGGCGGCAGGACCTGGGGCGTCCCGCGGGACGCGGCACCCCTGATGCTGATGTACCGCAAGGACTTCTTCACCCGGCACAAGATCGAGGTTCCCACGACGTGGGACGCGTACCGGAACATGACGGAGCAGGTGAAGAAGGCCGACCCCGCCGCCCGCGGCGGCGTCCTCTACACCGACAACCCCGGGGTCCTCGAAGCGCTCTCCTGGCAGGCCGGCGGACAGTGGTTCTCGACCGGGAAGGACTCCTGGAAGGTCACGGTCGACGACGACCCGTCGAAGAAGGTCGCCTCCTTCTGGGGAGACCTCGCCCGCGAGGACCTCGTGCGCTCGCTGAGCCAGCTGGACCCGTTCTGGACCAGCGTCCAGAAGAGCCGGACCGTCGCCTACGTCTGCGCCAGCTGGTGCGCCGGAGCCCACCAGGCCACCGTCCCCGACCAGAAGGGCAAGTGGGCCGTGGCCCCTGTTCCCACCTGGGACGGAAAGCCGGCCTCGGGCATGTACGGCGGTTCGTCCTTCGTGATCCCGAAGGGGTCCGACAACAGCGGCGCGGCCGCCGAGTTCATCAAGTGGATCACCACCGATCCCGAGGGCATGAAGGCGTGGGTGGCCTCCGGCACCAGCAGCATGTTCCCCGCCGACCCGGACCTCGTGCCCGTCACGAAGGCCGCCTTCACGACGGACTACTACGGCGGGCAGGACATCTACGCCCTCATGTCCCGGTCCTACGACGCCATCCCGCCCGGCTGGACGTGGGGACCGGTCATGGGAGCCACCAACACCGCCCTCGTGGACCAGCTTCCGAAGGTCGCCGACGGATCGGTGAACCTGCCCGACGCCCTCTCCACCGCCGAGCGGATCACCGTCACGCAGATGAAGCAGCGAGGCCTGACCGTCACCGCCCCGTAGGGGACCGGAGCCGCGCCCGGGGGCCGGCCCCGCCCGAGCGGCGGGGCCGGCCCGGACCCCTCAGCCCCTGCTCTCCCCGCCCCACCCAAGGAAGGCCGGCATGGCAAGCCCATCCGCCCGAGGACAGCGTCGGACCGCCGTACTGCTCCTCGCACCGTTCTTCGGCCTCTTCGCGGCCGTCACCCTCGCCCCGCTGCTGTACGCGGCCTGGCTGAGCCTCTTCACCACCCGCACCTCCGGCCTCGGGTTCGGCGGCACCGAAAGCGTCTTCTCGGGACTCGGCAACTACGCCCGCGCCCTGTCCGACGAGGCGTTCCGCGACGGATTCCTCGTGATCGCCGCGTACTGCGCGATCTACATCCCCGTGATGATCGGGGGAGCGCTGGTCCTGGCCCTGCTGCTCGACTCGGGCCTGGCCAAGGCACGGAACTTCTTCCAGCTCGCGCTGTTCCTGCCGCACGCCGTCCCCGGGCTGATCGCCGCGCTGATCTGGGTGTACCTCTACACCCCCGGCCTGAGCCCGGTGATCGACCTCCTGGAATCCGGCGGCCTCGACATCGACTTCCTCTCGGTCGACAACGCCGTCTTCTCCGCGGCCAACATCGCCGTCTGGGAGTGGACGGGCTACAACATGGTCATCTTCTACGCCGCCCTGCAGGCCGTGCCCCGCGAGACCCTGGACGCGGCGAAGGTCGACGGCGCCGGCGCCGTACGGACGGCCCTGTCCGTCAAGGTCCCGATGATCTACCCCGCGGTGGCCCTCGCCGTCCTGTTCACCGTCATCGGCTCGATCCAGCTCTTCACCGAGCCGAAGGTCATCTACAACGCCTCCAGCGCGATCGGCAGCAGCTGGACCCCCAACATGTACGTCCAGACGGCCGCCTTCCAGAACAACGACTTCGGCCTGGCCGCGGCGGCCTCCCTGCTGATCGCCCTGTTCGCCGCCGTGCTGTCGTTCGTCGTCACCTGCCTCTCGCGCCGGGGGAGCACGTCGTGACCAAGACCTCCACGCTCGACGCCCCGACCCCCACCCCCGTCACGCCGCCGTCCGGCCGCCGGCCGGCACCTCGTCGACACAAGGGCCCCGTGAAGTCACCGTCCGTTCTGCTGTCCAAGGCCGGGGTCACGGCGATGCTGGGCCTCGCCACCCTCTACACGCTGCTGCCGCTGACCTGGCTGCTGCTGTCCTCCACCAAGAGCCGCGAGGACCTGTTCGGCACGAACGGCTTCGCGCTCGGCGAGGAGATCCACCTCGCCGACAACCTCGGCCACCTGTTCCAGGCCGACGGCGGCGTCTACCTGCGCTGGCTGATCAACACCGTGCTGTACGCCGGTGTGGGCGCCCTCCTCGCAGCGGCGTTCAGCGTCGCCGCCGGCTACGCGTTCGACAAGCTCGCCTTCCGCGGCAAGGAGCGCCTGTTCTCGCTCGTCCTGCTCGGCGTGATGGTGCCCGGTACGGCCATGGCGATCCCGCTGTACCTCCTCGCCGCCAAGGCCGGACTCGTGAACACCTTCTGGGGCGTCTTCATCCCCGGCCTCGTCTTCCCCTTCGGCGTGTACCTGGCCCGGGTCTTCAGCGCCTCCTACGTACCGGACGAAGTCCTGGAGGCGGCGCGGATGGACGGGGCCGGCGAGTTCCGGACCTTCTGCCGCATCGCCTTCCCGATGATCGCCCCCGGTTTCGTCACCATCTTCCTCTTCCAGTTCACCCAGATCTGGAACAGCTTCTTCCTCCCCCTGGTGATGCTCTCCGACCAGGACCTGTACCCGGTCAACCTCGGCCTCTACGTGTGGTACTCCTCCGCGCTGACCCAGGGACACCCCGAGGACTACCTGCTGGCCGTCGTCGGCTCGCTCGTGGCCGTGGCCCCGCTGATCGCCGTCTTCCTGATGCTGCAGCGGTTCTGGAAGTCCGGCATGACCGCCGGCGCCGTCAAGTAGGACGCCACCGTGAGGAATCCAGCCATGCCCTCGACCTCCACCCCACGCCCCCGCGCCCTGTTCGCCATGGGCCGCCGCCACCGGGACGCGCTGTTCCCGCCCTCAGCGGTCGAGCGCCTGAGCATGTACGTCGACATCGACCCGGACCACGTCGCCGAGGACCTCACCGAGGAACCCGCCCTGGAGGACGTGGAAATCCTGATCACCTCCTGGGGCTGCCCCGCCCTCGACGAGGAGGTCCTCGCACGGGCGCCGGCGCTGAAGGCGATCGTGCACGCGGCGGGCAGCGTCAAGCACCACGTCACGCAGGCCTGCTGGGACCGCGGCCTCCAGGTCTCCTCGGCCGCCGCGGCCAACGCCGTCCCCGTCGCCGAGTACACCGTCGCCGCCGTCCTCTTCGCCAACAAACGCGTCCTGGAGATCGGCGGCCTCTACCGCGACCACCGCGCACCCCTCGACTGGTCCCGGCACTTCCCCGGCTTCGGAAACTACCGCCGCACCGTGGGAGTGGTCGGAGCCTCGCTCGTCGGGCGCAAGGTGATCGAACTGCTGCGGCCGTACGACCTCGACATCCTCCTCGCCGACCCGTACATCAGCACACTGCGGGCGGCGGCGATGGGGGTCCGGCGAGCGGAACTGGACGAACTGGTCCGCCGCTCGGACGTCGTCTCCCTGCACGCCCCCGAGCTGCCCGAGACCCGTCACCTGATGGACGCGCGCAGGCTCGCGCTGATGCGCGACGGCGCCACCCTGATCAACACGGCCCGCGGCTCCCTCGTCGACACCGACGCCCTCACCGCCGAAGCCACCAGCGGCCGCATCCACGCCGTCATCGACGTCACCGACCCCGAGGTGCTCCCCACCACCTCACCGCTCTACTCCCTGCCCAACGTCCTCCTCACCCCCCACATCGCCGGCTCGCTCGGCGGCGAACTCCACCGGATCAGCGCCGGCGCCCTCGACGAGATCGAGCGCTACTGCTCCGGAGAACCGTTCGCGCACGCCGTGCACCACGCCGCCCTCGCGACGTCGGCCTGACAGCCCGGCCGGTCCCGGACGACGCCGGTCCGGGAACCGGCTGGCGCCGGCCGTGCCATCCCCGCCACGGCATCCGCTCCTCCCCGCTCCGTGTCCCCGCACGACGAACAAAGGAGTTCCCCCATGCAGCACTCCCGACCGGTGGGCAGACGCCAGCTGCTCATGGCAGGCGGCGCACTCGGGCTCACCGCCGCCGCGGCCCCGCTGCTCACGGCGCAGGCGCGGGCCACGCCCAGCGGCCCCTCCTGCACCCGGATCACCGACCTCGGCCCCGGCATCCGGCAGTTCGCCCTCATGAGCGCGCTCCAGGTCGGCGACACCGTCTACATCGGCTCCCGCAACCTCGAACCCACCCGCGTGCTCGCCTTCCACCTGCCCACCCGCAAGGTGACGGCGCAGACCGTCCTCGGCGTGGGCCACTCGATCCAGGCACTCGCCGCCGACCCCACCGGCAGGTACCTGTACGCGGGCATCCTGACCAAGGGCGACGAGGGAAAGCCGAACCTCTTCCGCTGGGACCTGACCACTCCGGACAAGCCCGCGGTCGCCATCGGCCGGACCGAGGACAGGGACGTCCGGGACCTCGCCGTCGCCCCGGACGGCACCGTCTACGCGGTGGGCGGCATCCCCGGCAAGGCGCCCGCGCTGTGGATGTACGACCCCGGCACCGGCAAGGTGACCAAGCTCGGCGTCCCCGACCCGGGGGCCACCCTGGCCAGGGCCGTCGCGGCCACGGACACGACCGTCTTCTTCGGCGCCGGCAGCGTCCTGGCCGGCGGGGACGGAGCGAGCAAGGCGTCGCTGTACGCCTACGACCGGGCAGCCGGCACGTACCGCGACGTCACGCCGCCGGAGATGGCGAAGGACCCCAGCCTGCGCGACCTCTTCGTCGCCGGAGACCGCCTCGTGGTCAGCACCTCGGGATCGACCGAGCCCGCCAAACTGGCCGTGATGGACCTCGCCGACCTCTCCTCGTACAGCCTGACGCCGACCACCGGCAAGGTCGTCAAGAACCTGACGGCGAACGCCGACACGGTCTACTTCGCCACCGACACGGGCCTGCACTCCTACTCGTCGGCCACCCAGGTCATCAGCCCGGTCGAGTTCGACGGCGACCTCGGCGAGATCTGGGGCCTCGACGTCGTCGGCGGCACCCTGACCGTCGTCTCGGGATACGGCTTCGTCGGCGAGATCGACCTCGCCACCGGCCGGGCCGTCGTCACCGACCTCGGCCGGGCGGGCGCGCCCGTCACCCCGCAGACCACGATGGGCATCGCCGCCGACCACCGGTACGCCTACGTCGGCGGCAACAACGGCATAGCCCGCCACGACCTGCGCACGGGCAAGGTCGTCAACCTCCGCGCGCCCGGCGAGGCGAAGGACGCCCACGTGCTGGACGGGGTCCTGTACACCGGCCAGTACAGCTCGCAGGGCATGTGGACCTACGACCCCACGGCCGACGGACAGCCACGTCAGCTCGCGGCCTTCCCGAGCGAGCAGAACCGTCCGCTCGACGTCTGCCACGATCCGGTCAACGAGCTCCTGCTGGTCGGCGTGCAGTCCGACACCGAGGGAGGCGGCTCCCTGTGGACCTACTCCCCGAAGACCGGCAAGAAGGCCGCCTACGTCAACCCGGTCGACGGGACCCAGCTGGTGCGTGCCGTCGCCACCCGGGACGGCGTCGCGTACCTCGGGGGCGACAACCCCACCGCCAAGGGCCCGCGCGGCACCCTCGTCGCCTTCGATCCGGCCGCCGGTCGCGAGCTGTGGCGCCTCGACCTTCCCGCCTCCCTGACCACCGGCACGGCCGCGCTGGCGGTGCACGGCCGGCACCTGTACGGGCTGACGCGCAAGGGCGGCTTCTTCGTCGTCGACCTCACGATCCGCCGGGTGGTCCACACCGCCGACCACCGCGCCCTCTGCCCCGGCTTCGCGGCCATGGTCACCAGCCGGGGCGTCGTCTACGGCGTCTCCGACACCACCCTCTTCCGCTTCGACCCCAAGACCTTCGCCGTCAGCACCGTGGTGGCCGAGATCAACGGCGCCTGGTACAGCGGCCCGCACGTCAACGCCGACGATCGCGGTCGGCTGTACACGATGCGCGGCCACCACCTCGTCCGCATCGAAGACAGGCCGGTGATCTGATCATGCGGAAGCCGACGAGGCGGTCCCTCACGGCCGCGGTGATCGCGGGCACGCTCACCGTGGCGGGCCCGGCCCCCGCACAGGCGGGCCAGAACGGCGGGAAAGGCGCCGTGGTGGGTTCGTGCGCGGAGGACGGCGGCCCCTCGGCCCTGCTGACCATCGACTACAGGAACGGCCGGCTGAACTCCGGCATCCCGGACCTGACCACGACGCACGCGACGGCCGCCGACGCCTCCTCCTTCGGCTCCCTCAAGTGGGGCCTCTACCGTCCCGGCCGGTCGCTCGAGAAGGGGGACGTGCCGACGAGGATCGTCCACCACGACGACATCCGCGTCCCGGACCTCTCCCAGGGATGAGAGCCGGCGGGGCGGGAGGGTCCTCCGCCCTGAGGCCCTCCCGCCCCGCGCCGCCGCGGTACGAGGCGGCGGCAGCGAGCACCACCCAGTGGGCCGGCCCCGCTGGAAGTCACCAGAGGAAGTGTTTCCGTGAGGCATGTCATCGCCCTCGACGTGGGCGGCACCGCAATGAAGGCGGCCCTGATCGCGCTCGACGGGACGCTGCTGTACGAGGAGCGGCGGGCGACCGGGCGCGAACGCGGACCCGAAGCCGTCGTGGAGGCGGTCATCGGCCTCGCGGAGGACCTGAGCGCCCGTGGCCGGTCGCGCTTCGGCACGGCGGCCGAGGCCGTGGGGGTCGCCGTACCCGGCATCGTCGACGCGCGGCGAGGCGTCGCCGTCCACTCCGCCAACCTCGGCTGGTGCGACGTCCCGCTGGGGGAGTCGCTGAGCCGCAGGCTCGGAGGGACGCCTGTCGCGGTCGGGCACGACGTCCGCGCCGGCGGCCTCGCCGAGGGCCGTCTGGGAGCGGGCCGGGGGAGCGGGCGGTTCCTGTTCGTGTCGCTGGGCACCGGCATCGCCGGTGCCCTCGGCATCGACGGCGGGGTAGAGGCGGGTGCCCGCGGGTGCGCTGGCGAGATCGGCCACGTCGTCGTCCGCCCCGGCGGCCCCGCGTGCGGTTGTGGCGGACGCGGCTGCCTGGAGGCACTGGCCTCCGCCGCCGCTGTCGGCCGCGCCTGGGCCGCGGCGAGCGGCGATCCCTCCGCCGACGCCGCCGACTGCGCCCGGGCCGTCGACGCGGGCGACGAGGCCGCGTCCGCGGTGTGGCGGACGGCGGTCGACGCCCTCGCCGACGGCCTGGTCACCGCGGTGACGGTCCTGGATCCCGGCACCTTGATCATCGGCGGCGGCCTCGCCGAGGCGGGCGACACCTTGCTCGTCCCTTTGCGCGCGGCGGTGGCGGAACGCGTCACGTTCCAGAAGCTGCCCGCGATCGTGCCGGCGGCCCTGGGGGACGCCGCCGGATGCCAGGGCGCGGGACTGCTCGCCCGGGACCTGCTCGCCACGGCGGCGGCCGTCTGACAGCGGCGGCCCGAGGCCGGAGCCGTAGAGCGTGTCTCCTTGATCTGCGTGTCGGTCGATCGGGTGTGTCCGCCCGGCTTCGACGCCGCGGCGTACGAGCAGCGCAACGCGGTCCGGGCGAGATCGCCCTCCTGGGCAAACTTGTCAATACATCTTCTTGCTCAGGGGTGGGCGGCCATGGCAGGTTGGCATCCGTGACTGCTCTGAAGCTTCCAGGCGACCTCGTCCATGCCCGTTGCGCGCGTTGGGAGGGTGTGGGGCGGCCGTTCTCGACCGTGACCGTCAGCACACCCCGTACTCCGGGGCCGGGTGAGGCCCTTGTCCGCATCGACCTCGCGACCGTGTGCGGGAGCGACCTGCACACGGTCGGCGGCCGGCGGCCGTCCTCGCTGCCCGCCCTGCTCGGTCACGAGCAGGTCGGCACGGTGATCGGGGTGGGGGAGGGCGGTGTGCGGTGTGTGGACGGCAGCCCCGTGGTGCCCGGCACGCGGGTGGTGTGGTCGGTCACGGCCTCGTGCGGTGCGTGCGACCGCTGCCTGGGAGGCATGACGCAGAAGTGCCGACGGCTGCGGAAGTACGGGCACGAGCCGTGGGACGACGCCTCCCCGCTGACGGGGGGGTTCGCGACCCACTGTGTGCTCCTGCCGGGTACGGCGGTCGTGGCCGTACCGGACGGCCTGCCCGATGTGGTCTCCAGCCCGGCCTCGTGTGCCACGGCGACCGTCGCCGCCGCGTTGGACGCGGCCGGAGCACTCGACGGGCGCAGGGTTCTGGTCTCCGGGGTCGGCATGCTGGGCCTGACCGCGGTGGCCATGGCCAAGGAAGCGGGAGCTCGTGTCCTCGCCGTCGATCCCGAGCCGGCGAGGCGTGAACAGGCGCTGCGCTTCGGCGCGGAGGAGGCCCGGCGGACCGGCTCGTCGCCCCAGGACGTCGACGTGGCGCTGGAGCTGTCGGGGCGGCCCGAGGCCGTGGGGGCCTGTCTGCGTTCGCTCGGCGTGGGCGGCACCGCGGTCCTCGTGGGCTCGGTGTCGCCCGGCGAACCCGTGGCCCTCGACCCCGAGAGCGTGGTCCGCGGCCTGCACACGATCGTCGGCGTCCACAACTACCGGGCCGAACACCTCCAGAAGGCGGTGGACTTCCTCGCCGGCCACCACGGCCGCTACCCGTTCGCCGAACTGGTCGGGGGAACCTTCCCCCTCGACGCGCTGGACGATGCCGTGGCCGCCGCCCGCGGCTCCGCCGCACCGCGGCAGGCGATCCTTCCGTCCCCGCGGACCGACCTGGTCACGGCCTCGTCCGTCACAGCATGACGGTGCGTGCGCTGCGCGTGTTGGTGACGGTGACGGTGGCGACGTCCGGGCGGTAACGGTCGTCCGACCACTCGATCGGCACGCCGCTGGAGTCGGTGGTCAGGCGTCGCTCGCGCAGGAGCGGCGAACCTTCGGGAACCTCCAGCAGGCGGGCGTCCGTCGCGTCGGCCGCGACCGCGTCGAAGGTGTGGCGGGCCGAGTGGAGGTCTACGCCCTGGTCGGTGAGCAGGGCGTAGATCGAACCGGCGTCGAGGTCGGCGTCGAAGAGGGGGCGGCCCACGGCCGCCGTGTAGGTCATCCGTTCCAGCATCGCCGGGCGGCCGTCGAGCAGGCGCAAGCGCAACAGCTGGACGACGAGCTCGTCCTGGTCGAGCTGGAGCGCGGCGGAGACCTCGGGCTCGGGGCGGCGCATCGCGATCTCCTGCAGCCGCTGTCCCGGCGCGTGACCGGTCAGTTCGGCCCGGCGGGTGAAGGAGAGGAACGATTCGAACGGCTGGGCGGGCACGGCGTCGAGGACGACGGCGCGCCTCCCCTTCCCGCTGCTGATCAGGCCCTCTTCCCGAAGCGTGGCCAGGGCCTGCCGCACGGGGCCGCGGGAGGCGGAGAACTCCTCGCACAGCTGCGCCTCGGAAGGCAGCGCCTCCCCGACCCGGATCCGGCCCCGGCGGATGCGCTGTCGCAGCGTGCTCGCGATGGTCGTGTGCAGCGGTGTCCCCATGAACGTGACCTTACTGGGTAAGGCCCCCAGACCCGGATCCGGGCGCAGGCGGGTGAACACTCGATGACCTGTAGATACAAGTCATTGATTTCCGGGAGTCCTCTCTGCCAGCGTTCCTCGCGCATCGACCGCTGCGCGTTGCCCGCGTTCCCGCGAGAGGACCAAGGATGACCACGAAGGGCTTCGAGAGACGACGGCTGCTGACGGGCGGCGTCGCCACCGCCCTGACCGCCACGGCCCTGGCCGCGGCCTCCCCGGCCACAGCGGCCACCGCCGCGACGGCGCCGCCGCGCGCCGCGGTCCTGGAGTACGGCGACCAGTGGACCAAGGCCACTGGTCTGGCCGAGCTGCTGGGCAGGGCCGGCTTCGACGTCGTCCCCCTGGACCTCGCGCGGCCAGCCACCGACCAGCCGGAGCCGGTGGACCTGATCGCCTTCGGCAGCTTCACCAACAACGACTCCCGCTATGTCTCCTACACCGCCGCCCACGCCGAATCGCTGCGCGTGTTCGCGGAGAGCGGCGGCGTCGTCCTGGACCTGGCCCAGTCCGACCAGCTCGGGGCCGCGGTGCCCTATCTGCCCGCTTCCCTCGGGGCCGTACGCACCGACGCCGACTACGACACCATCCACCCCGTCGCCCTGGACCACCCGCTCGTCGCAGGGCTGCGCACCAGCGGCGGCCTGGTGTTCACCGGCCGCGCGTCCGGCATCCGGGTCAGCTGGGAGACCGTCCAGGAGTGGCGGTCGATGCGGGTCCTGATGGCCTGCGCCGCCGGCGGTTTCCCGCCGGCCCTGCTGGAGGGCGCGCACGGGCGCGGCCGCTTCCTGGTGGGCAGCCTGACCGTCGACAAGTGCTTCGACGCCGCCGGTACGCCGATCCAGCCCCCCGCCGCCGTGGCCGACAGCGTGGCCTTCTTCGAGGCGCTCGCCCGTTACGTGGGGCTCGTCCGGCAGGGGGCCGCGCCCGCCGTGCCACCGACGCCGATGCCTCCCGAGCGGGCCGCCGGACCGCTCATAGGCCACGTCGGCTTCGCCTCCGCACGCGTCTGGGCCCGGCCCGGCCTCGACCCCACCGACCACGCCCGCTGGTCGTGCACCTTCCGGAAGGAGAACGGCGCGGAGCGCTCCGTCGAGACGTCGCTGTCCACAGCCAACGACAACACCCTTCTCTTCGACCTGCGCGGCCTGTCCCCGGACACCCGGTACGAACTGGCCATCGCCCCCGTGGTCCCTGCCGCCGGCTTCGCCGCGCTGACCGGGTCCTTCACGACCGCGCCCCCGCCGGGCAAGCCGGCGGTCGTCACCATGGGACTCGGCTCCTGCGCTCCGTCGACCCCGGACCGGGTGTGGACGCGGATCATGGACGAGGGCTGCGACAGCTTCGTCCTGCTCGGCGACACCCCGTACGTGGACACCTCGGACCTGGCCGTGGCACGGCGCAAGCACCGGACGTTCCTCCAGCAGCCCGAGCTGGCGCGGCTGGTCGCCTCCCGGCCCGTCTGGGGCACCTGGGACGACCACGACTTCGGCGGCAACGACAAGCACGGCGACCACCCGGGCAAACGCAACAACCGCACCGCGTTCGTCGACTACCGCGCCAACGCCGCCTTCGGCCACGACGCCGCCGGGACCCCGCTCACCACCCGCGCGGACGGCCTCGGTATCTACACCTCGTTCCGACGCGGCCCGATCGAGGTCTTCCTCCTCGACCCGCGCTGGTTCAGCCGCACCGAACCCAGCTGGGCCGACCCGTCGAAGCCCGGCTGCCTGGGCCAGGTCCAGTGGGACTGGCTGCGCGAGCGGCTCCTGGCCAGCACCGCGCCCTTCAAGGCGCTGGCCAGCGGCATGATCTGGGACGACAAGCAGAACAGCGAGTCCGACGACTGGGGCACCTACGCCCACGAGAAGGAGGCCCTCCTCGACTTCATCGCCGAGCACCGCATCCCCGGCTGCTTCCTCATCGGCGGCGACATCCACGTCTCCCGCGCCCTGAACTACGGACCGCGCGTCGGCTACGACCTCTGGCAGTTCATCGTCAGCCCCCTGCACGACAGCACCATCCCCGGCCTGAACGTGCCCAGCCCGCACCTGGTGCACAGTGCCGTGGAGCCGCACACGTTCCTGAAGCTGGTCGCCGACACCGAGGCCGAGACGCCGACGCTGACCGCGACCTGGATCAACCGCGACGGGCGCCGCCTCTTCGAAGTGCGCCGCACCGCCGCGGAGATGGGCCACGCCCCGGCCTGACGGTCACCCCGCCGGGCTTGCCCGGCGGTTCCCAGATGAACAACGGGTGACTTGTAGATACAAGATCTTGACCCGGGTCGGCCCGAATGAGACGTTGCTTCCGGCCGGCCCGGCGCGATCTCGCCGCACCCCGCCCCTCCCCTCACTCCCCGTACCGATCTTCCTCATCGGAGTACACCGTGCCCGCACGCCGCCTCGCCCTCGCCGGCACCCTCGTCGCCGCCCTCGCCCTCACGGCCTGCGGAGGAGGCGACCCCGCCGGAGCGGGCTCCCCGACCTGCCCCGGCGGAAAGATCCGCTTCGGCGTCGAGCCGTTCGAGGACCCCGCCCGCCTCACTCCCGCCGCCAAGGTGCTGGCCGACGCCCTCGGCAAGAAGCTCGACTGCCCCGTCGAGCTGACCGTCACCGAGGACTACTCGGCCGAGGTCCTCGCCATGGAGAACCGCAAGCTGGACATCGGCATCTTCGGCCCCCTCGGCTACGTCTTCGCCGAGAAGCGCGCGCACGTCGAGGCCGTGGCCTCCTTCGGCGACGCGAACGGCAAGCTGTCCAGCTACACGGCCGGGATATGGGTGGCCAAGGACTCTCCCGTCACCTCGCTCGACCAGCTCAAGGGCCGCACCCTCGCCCTCGGCTCGCCCGGTTCCACCTCCGGCGACGCACTGCCCCGCAAGGCCCTCCTCGACGCCGGTCTGACCGAGGACGACGTCAAGCTCAACTACGCCGGCGGCCACCCGGAGGCTTTGCTCGCGCTCAAGAACGGCGCCGTCGACGCCGCCGAGATCAACTCCCAGCAGCTGGCGAGCGCCACCGACGCCGGTACCTTCGACCGGAAGCAGTTCCGCAGGGTCTGGTTCTCCGAGCCCATCCCGAACGACCCGATCACCGTCCGCGGCGACCACTCCCCGGAGTTCAAGAAGGCCGTCCGCGAAGCGCTCCTGGAGCTCCCGCCGGCCCAGGTCGCCGAGATCGGCGCGCTGCTCGACGTGAGCCCGCCCGGCCCGCTGGTGAAGGTGGACAAGTCCACCTACCAGCCCCTGTTCGACCTCGCCGAGACGCTGAAGCTCACCGAGAAGGACGTCTGATGCTCGACCTCTCCGCCATCACCGTGCGCTACGGCGGACGGCCCGTGCTGCACGGCGTGGACGTCACCGTCGCCGACGGCGAACTCCTCGCCGTCCTCGGCGCCAACGGCTGCGGAAAGTCGACGCTGCTGCGCGTCGCCGCGGGCCTGGAGGCGCCGGAGTCCGGCCGCGTCACCGTGGCCGGCGGGCCCGCGGGACCGCTCGACATCGCCCTGATCTTCCAGCACATCCACCTGGTCCGCCGCCGTAGCGTCCTCGACAACGTGTGTGCGGGAGCACTCGGCCGGCTGTCGCTGCGCCATTCCCTCGTCCCCGCCCTCTTCCCCCGGACGCTGCGCGAGGAGGCCATGGCCTGTCTGGACAGGGTCGGTCTGGCCGACCGCGCCCACGACCGGGCCGGCAGCCTCTCCGGAGGACAGCAGCAGCGCGTCGCCGTGGCCAGGGCCCTGTGCCAGCGCCCCCGGGTCCTGCTCGCCGACGAACCGGTCTCCGCGCTCGACCCCGCCGCCTCCGAACAGGTCCTCGCCCTGCTCGCCGAACTCGCCCACGCCGAGGGCCTCGCCGTCCTGGCGGTGCTGCACCAGCCGTCCCTCGCCGCCCGCCACGCCGACCGGATCGTGGGCCTGCGCGAGGGCCGGATCGCCCTCGACGGAGACCCCCGGCAGAACGTCGACGCCCTGTACCAGCCGACGATCCTGAAGGCCGTGTCATGACCCTCGTCCACGATGACGTGCGCCGCGTCGCCGTCCCCCCGAAGCCCCGCCGCCCCCGCCGGACCGCGGTGGTCGCGGCCGTCACCGCCGTGGTGGTGGCCGTGCACGCCGTCGCCTGGGACGCCACCGACGTCTCCTTCGCGGCACTGATCGAGGGCTGGCGCGGCATGGCCGACTTCCTGGCCGAGGCGATCCCGCCCGACCTGTCGTGGGAGGTCCTCGGACCCAGCCTCTCCGGCGCGCTCGTCACCCTCTGGATCGGCCTGCTGGGCACGACCCTCTCCATCCCGTTCTCCCTGGCGCTCGCCCTGCTCGCGGCACGCGGCACGTCGCCCTCCGGCGCCGTGTACCAGGCGGCGAGGTCGGTGCTCTCCTTCCTGCGGGCCGTACCCGACGTGGTGTTCGCCCTCATCTTCGTCACGGCCGTCGGCCTCGGCCCCTTCCCGGGCGTCCTGGCCCTCGTCTGCCACAACGTCGGCGTCATGGGCAAGCTCTGGGCCGAGGCCCTGGAGGACGCGGACCCCGGCCCCTCCCAGGTCCTGCGCTCGGCGGGCGCCGGCCGGATCCAGGTCGCCGCCCACGCCCTCCTGCCGACCGTGACCCCGCAGCTCGCGGGCCTGCTGCTCTACCGCTTCGACGTCAACGTCCGCTCCTCGCTGGTGCTCGGACTCGTCGGCGCGGGAGGCATCGGCTTCCTCATCAACCAGTCGATCCGACTGTTCAAGTTCGACGAGATGCTCACCCACATCCTGGTGGTCGTCGTCCTCATCGTCGCCGTCGACCGCCTGTCCGCCACCGTGCGCAAGCGCCTGTCCTGACCCCTCCCGAAGGAACACGATGATCAGTCTGGTCGTACTCGACATCGCCGGAACCACGGTGGACGAGAAGAACGCCGTCTACGACGTGCTCGCCGCCGTCGTCGCGGACCACGGCACCCCGGCGGACGACGCCGCCCTGCGCCGCTGGATGGGCGCCGACAAGCGCGAGGCCCTCGCGGCGCTCACCGGTGACCCGGACGCGGTGGAGGCCCTGCACGCCGACTTCGTCAGCCGCCTGCACGACACCTACGCCGCCCTCCGCCCCGCGCCGCTGCCCGGCGTTCCCGAGGCGCTCGCCGCCCTCCGTGCCGCCGGCGTATGCGTCGCCCTCACCACCGGATTCGACCGGCAGGTTACCGACCCCCTGCTCACCGCCCTCCACTGGCGCGTCGGCGAGGAACTCGACGCCGTCGTCTGCGCCTCCGAGGTCCCCGCCGGCCGCCCTACCCCCCACATGATCCACAAGGCCATGGAGCTGGTGGGCGTCACCGACCCCGCCGAGGTGCTCGTCGCGGGCGACACCGCCCTCGACATCCGCGCCGGTCGTGCCGCCCGCGCCGGCGTCGTCGCCGGCGTCCTCACCGGCGCCCAGACCCGCGAGGAACTCACCGCGGAGGAGCCCACCCACATCCTCGACGGCGTCGCCGACATCCCCGCCCTCCTGGGCGTATGACGGACACCGCTGACACGCGCACGTGACCGTCGCCCCGAGGCGACATCCGCGCCGGAGCCGCGGAACGCGACGAGCCGACCCGCTGACGCGCGGGTCGGCCCGTCATCTTCCCCCAACCGCGTCTCCGGACCCGCGGACGGCGTCGTACGGTGGGCGATCCGCGACACGACGCCGTTCGGCGGCGCGCGCAGGCCGGCCCTTCACCGCTCCGGCGGTGAGACCCCGCACGATCTGCCGACCGCAGAAGACGAAGGCCGCGTGATGGCGATGGTGCCCCACCACCTCCGGGACCGGCTGCCCTCCCCAGTGCCGACCGCCGTCACTGACGAGATCCGCGCTGAGCTTTCCCGTGGCCTGACCGTGCAGCAGCTCATCCATCGGATCGGCCGCCGCTGGGTCCAGCACGGCTGCGAATCGGACGCCGAGTCCTGCGAGGGCCCCGGCATCCTGCGGCCCGTCGGCGTCGGCGTCGCCCTGGTCCGGGCCGGGGGCTGCCCGGCGCCCGGTGCGACGACGGCCTCGACCTCGACTCCGGGGACCTGTGCCGTACCTGCGACCGCGCGTGGGAGGCCCGAGCCCTCGCCGCCAAGGAGTTCGGCGTGGACCGCGCCACCACCCCCCGGGCCATCGATGAGGTGCGGCCTCTGTTCGCCGAGCGGGGATGCACTGTCAACCCTGACGTGCGACCGCGGACCCTGACCGAGGTGGTCGATCACCCCGGCGCCGGCGGGAGGACCGGGGAGCATCGACGGCACGGAGATCCGCGTTCGGCGGCCCACCGCCGGACGCGGGCGCCGGGACAAGTTCGTCTCCGGCGAGAACAAGCAGAACCCTGTCACCTCCATGGTGGTCACGGACGGCGAGGGTCGCGTGCTGCGGTGCGGCCCGACCGTGCCCGGCAGCTGCGCGGACATCACCCACGCCCGTCAGCCAGGGCCGGTCGCGCTTCTGGCCGACGGGCCCGCGGTCGGGATTCTTGCCGATGGCGGCTACCAGGGCCTCGGCGCCCAGGCCGGCGGACGCGTGGTCACACCCACTGCACCGCAAGTTCAAGAAGGACGCCCCTGAGCGGTACGAGGAGATGCAGGAGCGAGAGCGCAAGGCGCACTCCTCACGCCGCGTCCGGGGCGAGCACGGCATCGCCCACCTGAAGAACGGGCGGGCACCGACCCGCCACCTCGGCCGTCGTGAGCACATGAGCGACACCGTTCAGGCCGTCGCCGGCCTTCTGTCACATCAGCAGACCGCAGACCCGGGCCCGCGACGACAGAAGTGAGCGTCAGTCCCGCCGAAGACCTCGACGTCCCACCGCCTCCGCGCACGAGCTCGTCAGGTGATGCGGGTGACACCGCTGCGGGGCCATCCGTGCAGGTCCCTCCAGGGAGCGGCGGTCGCGGCGCGCCAGTCGAGCTGCCAGCCGGGACGGTAGCCGCGGGCGCCCCAGCCGTCGGGGCGTTTGCCGGGTACCGTGCGGCCGGCCTGCTGTGCTTCCTGTGCGGCGCGGTACGTCTGCTCCGCGATACGCACGGCAGCGGCGGGATCGGTCGCCATGCCGGTGAAGACATGGACTCCGCTGTTTCCGGCGGTGCTTCGCATAGGGACGTTGACCTCGTAATAGGTCATGACTCCGCCTCCTTTCAGGCGGTGGAGGCCCACGCGGGAAGACGGAAGGGAAAAGCTGGTGGCGAGCTTCACGACGCCGGGATCCAGCCTTCGCGAGGCCCCCGAAGAGAAGCGATGTAAGCATCGCCAACATTAAAAGAGGGAGGTGTGCGGTGTCAACATTGGCCGCCCGGGAGACCTCCGGCGACCCGCGGCCCCGCCGGGACAACCTCCAGGTCAGCTTGTCGAGCAATGCTCAGAAAGCTAGTCTCCGCAGAATGACCGCCAAGCCCGCGCCCGCCCGTGCACGGCTGAAGCCGGAGGAGCGCAGGGCTCAGCTGATCGGCATCGGCCTGCGCCTGCTCACCACCCGGCCCATCCATGAGATGTCCATCGACGAGGTCGCGGCCGAGGCGGGGATCTCCCGAGGGCTGCTCTTCCACTACTTCCCCACCAAGCGGGACTACTACGTCGCCGTGGTCCAGGCGGGCGGGCGCCGGCTGCTCCTTCACGCCGCGGACCCCGGGGAGGGCACCCCCGCGGACCGAGTGCGCGGCATCGTCGACGGCTTCGTGTCGTTCGTGCAGCGCCGCAAGGACAACTACGTGGCGGTGGTGCGCGCGGCGGCCGGCGGGGACGAACGGGTGCTGGAGGTCTTCGAGGACAACCGCCGCACCCTGGCCGACCGGGTGCTCCACGCTGCGGACATCCACGCCCCCACGCCGCTGCACCGGCTGGCCGTGCGAGGCTGGCTGGCCATGATGGAGGAAATGGCCATCAGCTCGACCGGTGACGTCATCCTCAAAGAGGATCTGGTCGACCTGCTCGTGAGCAGCCTCGAAAGGGCCATGGAACAGTTCGCCGCCGTATCTCACTGACTGCCCGGCTCTCACTGACTACCCGGCCGGGCGGGCGCCGCCCGGCCTGCCGGCGGCAGGGGCCCCGGAGTGCCGTGCGGGCCCGTGGCCGTGGCGGACCGCGTGGCCGCGCGGAGCCCGCTGACGGCGGCCGGTACGCGCAGGAGGCTCCGCCTGCGCTGCGGGGCAGCCGCTCTCAGGCCCTGGCCGGGCCCTGGCCGAGGGGGCGGTACGGCAGGGGGCGGAGGCGCGGAATGCGCATCCTCCGGCGCGGAGGTCTGCCCGGCTGATGCCGGGCGCCGGCGGGGCGGGCGAAGGAGGCGTGAACCGATGCCCCGCCGCCCTCCCCGGCGGACCGGGCGGCAGGTTCAGAACCTCACGGCGATGGCGGCGTGAGGGCGCCTTCCCCGCCGGGCGATGGTCGCCGGCCAGTCGGCCAGCCACCACTGCCAGGTGTACTTGCGGGCCAGCCACTTGCGTACGGCCCTGAGCCCGTCCGCGCCGAGCAGCCGGCCGGTGCCCTCCAGCCGCATCGCGCCCTCGGCGATCCGGCCGCGGACGTCGCACGCCGCAACGGTCACGCGTGCGTCGCGGCGGAGCCGCTTCACCTTCCAGGAGTCCGCTCGGGTCCACACGTACAGCTCATCACCCTCGACGGCGAACCACACCGGAGTGGCAACCGGAGTCCCGTCCTTGCGGTACGTGGTCAGGCTGATGTACCGGGCCTGTCTCAGTTCGGCGGGAATCATGCGCTGCGCCTCTCGACCATCCTGCGGGACATGCACGGCGCCGATGCCGCTGGTGCTGCTCGTCGCGACGGCGGCCCCAGGACGGGAACGCCACCGCTGCCTCCTTGGCGCGGTGGCGCGGCCCCGGCGTCTCCGCCCGGCACGGAGTGGGGCGGGGCGGTCGAGCGCATCCATGGTCGGCCTCCCGGCGAGGAGGGGGTCGGTCCTGCCGGGAGACCGGTCACAGATGCGCCCGATGTGTGCGCCGTGCACATTAGCCCCCGGAGTGAGCGGTGTCAACATCGGCCGGGCCCTCCGGACCGACCCGATGGCGACGCCGGATCCGGAGCCGGCCGGGCGTCGGGCGACAGCTTGTCGAGCATCGCTCAACAAGCTAGGGTCGGCGGCCATGACTTCAAAGTCCGTACCGGTCGGTATGCGGCGTGGGGCAGAAGAACACCCAGCTGGGCCCACCCGGCACAGGACCACGCCTGCTCACCGCCCGACCCATCCACAAGATGCCGCGAACCGGTGCCGCAGGCCCTAAAGGGCCTCGTCAACGCCCCTGTTCCCCGGGCCGCGCATACGCGCCTCGCCTTGCCGTGCCGGCCGACGGCCGCGGCGGGGGAGAAGACCGCCGACCAGGCCATGGGGCCGTCGCCAAGGCCGGGCCGCCCCGATCGGGTGCGCCGCCCCGCGGCGGACGCCACAGGGCGGCGCGCCCCCGGCCGCCTCCGGCGGGCCGGCCGGAGACGCGCATCCGGCCGGCACGCCAGGCCGATCACTGAGCAACGCTCGACAGGACGGAAAGCACATGGACTTCGGACACTCGCCCAAGACGCGCCAGTACATCGAGCGCGTCAGCGGCTTCATGGCGTCGCATGTCCTGCCGCGCGAGCGGGAGTACATCACCGCGCTCCGCGACCAAGAGGACCGATGGGCTTCCATCCCGTCGATGATGGACGAGCTGAAGGCCAAGGCGAGAACAGCCGGGCTGTGGAACCTGTTCCTCCCCGACGCCACCCACGGCGCCGGTCTCACCAACACCGAGTACGCGCCCCTGGCCGAACTCATGGGCCGCTCGCTCATCGCGCCCGAGATCTTCAACTGCAACGCCCCCGACACCGGGAACGCCGAAGTCCTGCTCCACTACGGCAGCGCCGAACAGCGCCGGCGCTGGATGGAACCGCTGCTGCGCGGCGAGATCCGGTCCGCCTTCTGCATGACCGAACCGGACGTGGCCTCCTCGGACGCCGCCAACATGGCCGCCACCGCCGTCGTGGACGGCGACACCATCGTCCTCAACGGCCGCAAGTGGTGGAGCACCGGCATCGGACACCCGGACTGCCGCTTCGTCATCTTCATGGGACTCACCGACCCCGACGCCCCGCGCCACGCCCGCCACTCCATGGTGCTCGTCCCTCTCGACACCCCTGGCGTGCGCATCGAACGGATGCTGCCGGTCTACGGCTACCTCGACGAGCCCTACGGCCACGGGGAGGTGTCCTTCTGCGACGTCCGCCTTCCGCTCGACTCCGTCATCGCCGGCCCCGGCCGCGGCTTCGAGATCGCCCAGGGCAGACTCGGCCCCGGCCGCATCCACCACTGCATGCGCCTGATCGGACTCGCCGAGAACGCCCTGGAACTCGCCTGCAAGCGGGCGACCTCACGGACCGCCTTCGGCAAGCCGCTCAGCAGTCTCGGAGGAAACCGCGAACGCATCGCCAAGGCCAGGATCGCCATCAACCAGGCCCGGCTCCAGGTCCTGCACGCTGCCTGGCTCCTGGACACCGTCGGCGCTGCCGGTGCCATCAGCGAACTCTCCCAGGTCAAGGCAGCCGTTCCGGCAATGGCCTGCGAAGTCGTCGACATGGCGATCCAGCTCCACGGCGGCGCGGGCCTCTCCGACGACTTCCCCCTCGCCTCCTCCATGGCGGCCGCCCGCGCCCTGCGCCTGGCCGACGGCCCCGACGAAGTCCACCTCGGGGTCATCGCCCGCGTCGAACTCGGCCGGTACCGTACCCGGGACGCGAGATGAGCAAGCGCGTCCTCATCACCGGCGGCAGCTCCGGACTGGGCCGCGCCCTGGCCGAGCGCTACGCCGCCACCGGAGCCCGCGTCCTGATCGCCGACCGCAACCGACCTGAGCGACTTCCCGCAGGGGTGGCCTCGTTCATCCGTATCGACGTACGCATGCATGAGGACTGGCAGCGTGCCCTTCGATGGTGCGAGAACTACTGGGGCGGCCTGGACATCCTGGTCAACAACGCCGGAGTCACCGCGGCCGGACGCGTCGAACAGCTCCAGAGCGACGACTGGGACTGGATCCTCGGCATCAACCTCAAAGGCGTCGCCCAGGGCTGCCAGACCTTCGTCCCGCTGTTCAAGCGGCAGGGCAGCGGCCACATCGTCAATGTCGCCTCCTCCACCGGCCTGCTGAACCCACCGGGTACCCCCTCGGACAACGCCTCGAAGGCCGCTGTCGTCTCGCTGTCCGAGAGCATCAGACAGGAACTGGCACCCTTCGGGATCCACACCACCGTTGTCTGCCCAGGCCCCATCCGTACCGACCTCAGGGCGGAACTGCACAGCCCTGACCCCGGCATGGCCGAAATCGTCGACCGAGAGATCCAGGACACCCCTCATACCGCGGAACAGATGGCCGGAAAGATCACCGACGCGGTCGGCAAAGGCCGCTTCCTCGTCATCACCCACCCCGAAGACCGGCGCGCCCTCTGCCTGAAGAGGCTCTTCCCCCGAGTGGCGGACGCCCAGGCCGCAAGAAGGTGGCGGCGTACCGCCATGAAGCTCAAGGCCCCCGGCTCTCGGGAGCGGGAGGAGGCGGCGTGATCCGACGAGGGAAGACACTCATCACCGGGGCGGGCTCAGGCCTTGGCGAGACGATGGCCCGCACCTTCGCCGCCCAGGGCCGGCATCTCGCACTGTGCGCCCGCCGTACCGACCGTCCGCAGACTCTCCGAGAAGAACCCCTTGCGGCCCACCCGGGCATCAGGGTGTCCGTACGCGAACTCGACGTCAACGACCACCAGCAGGTCTTTGACGTTTTCCGCGCCCAGGGAGCCGGACACCTCGTGGCCGTCTCCTCGATGAGTGCCGTGCGCGGACTTCCCCGCAACCTCACCACCTGCGCGGCCGGCAAGGCCGGCCTCTCCGCCCTCGCCGAAGGCATCCGAGCCGAGATGACCCTCACCCGCACCCCGATCGCCGTCACCACGCTCCGCCCCGGCCACATCGCCACCGACCTGAGCGCGGGCGCGGCAAGGACACCACTGATGACCTCCACCGAGAAGGGAGCACGCGCCATGGTCAGAGCCATCGAACGCGAGCGCCCCGAAGCGAAAGTGCCCGCCCGGCCCTGGGGCCCCATGGGGATCCTCATGCGCCACCTGCCCCTGCGACTCGTGGCCGAGGCGGGCCGATGAACGACACCGACCAGAGCGCGGTCCGCACCGAAGACGCCTTCGACGTCGAAGCGACCCACGCCTGGCTGACCCGGCAGGTGGAAGGCATCTCGGGCCCCGCGCCCGACGTCGTCCAGTTCACGGGCGGCGCATCGAACCTCACCTATCTGCTGAGCTATCCGCACCTCGACACGGAACTGATCCTGCGCCGCCCGCCGGCGGGAAAGAAAGCCGGTTCCGCGCACGACATGGCCCGCGAGTACCGCGTTCAGAAGGCGCTGAAGCCCGCCTTCCCGCTGGTCCCCACCGTGCGGGCGCTCTGCCAGGACCCCAGTGTCATCGGCGCCGACTTCTACGTCATGGACAAGGTCCCCGGGCTCATCCTCCGCGGCAGACTCCCTGATGGCATGCACCTGCCGCAGGAGAAGGCTCGATCGCTGTCGGAAGCCTTCATCGACACACTCGCCGACCTGCACCAGGTCAACCCCGTAGAGGCCGGACTCGCCGGCCTCGGCAAGGGACAGGGATACGTCCGCCGCCAGGTCGAGGGCTGGACCCGCCGCTACGCACAGGCCCGAACCTGGAACACCCCCAGCTTCCGGCGCGTGACAGCCTGGCTGGCCGACCACCAGCCCGGCGACACCGCCATCTGCATCGTCCACAACGACTGGCGCCTGGACAATCTCGTCCTCGACGAGAACTCTCTGCAGGTCACCGGGGTTCTCGACTGGGAACTGGCCACCCTGGGCGATCCGCTGATGGACCTCGGCAGCGCCATGGCCTACTGGGTCCAGGCCGACGACGGCCGCATGGCCCGGGCGATGCGCCGTCAGCCCAGTCACCTCCCGGGCATGCTCACCCGCGCGGAGATCGTCGAACGGTACTGCGCCCGGACGGGGCTGTCTGCCGAGAACTGGCCCTTCTACGAGGTCTTCGGCCTCTTCCGGCTCGCAGTGATCGCCCAGCAGATCTACTACCGCTACCACCACAGGCAGACCCGCAACCCGGCCTTCCGCAACCTCTGGATGGCCGTCAACTACCTCGATCGCCGCTGCCGGGCCACCATTCGCCGCACCAGCGGCAGCTGACAGCCGGGAAGACCTCCATGCCACTCATCTGTCTCGTCCGCCATGGCCAGGCGTCCGCCACGGCCGGCGACTACGACATGCTGTCCAGTCTCGGCCGAGCCCAGGCGTCCGCCGTCGGCCAGGAACTCGCCCGCCGAGGTCTGCGTGATCCGCACCTCGTCTCCGGAACCCTGAACCGGCAGCGTGACACGGCCCGTATGGCTGCCGAGGCAGCCGGCTTCCAGGGGCCGGTCCATCAGGACGCACGCTGGAACGAGTACGACCACATCGCCTTGCTGGACCGCTACGCCCCGCCCCGCGACAAGGAGCGGTCCGTGCAGGACCTGCTCGATCATGCCCTGACGGCCTGGATGAAAGACCCCCGGGCCGCCGAAGGCGGAACCTGGTCCGCGTTCGCGGAAGGCGCCCGTGCCGCACTGGCCGAGCTGCCCGCCGCGCTCGGCCGTGGCCGTGATGCCGTCGTGTTCACTTCGGCCGGTCTGCTTGCCGCAGTGTGCGGCGCACTGCTGTCGCTGCCGCACGAAGGAGTGGTCGCACTCCATCGGGTAGCCGTCAACGCCTCCGTCACCACCCTGGTGGTGGGCGGAGCCGGGACGACCCTCCTCACCTTCAACGAGCACGCCCATTTCGCCGGTGACCTGCGTCGGATGCTCACCTACCGGTGAGGCCGCCACCCGATCGTGCGGACCCGGGCCTTTCCTTCGTCAGCCGGTCGCGATCGCCGCCCGCATCGCGGGAGAGGCGCCGAACAGGGCGATCACGGAGGCGCGGACCTGCTTGGCGACGGTCTCGGGGGTGGAGGAGTCGAGCTTGCCGTCGAGGTGCAGGAACGCCAGGCCGTGGACGAGCGCCCACACGGTGGTCGCCAGGGCCTCGGTGTCCTCGACACCGGGAAAGGCGTCGCGCACGATGCCCCGCACGTACTCGGAAATCGCTTCCGTCGCGGCGACGCGTTCCTCGTTGGTCGGGTCGCAGGGTTCGGCGAACATGGCACGGAACAGCGGGGGATGCTCAAGAGCGAACTGGACGTAGGCGATGGCGACGGCGGCGAGGTCGTCCGGTGTCGCCGGGGCGGGATGGGCCGCCGACAGGTGCCCGGCCAGCTCGCGGTATCCCTCCGCCGCGACGGCGGAGACGAGCGCCTCGCGGTCCGCGTAGTGGCGGTAGGGGGCCGTGGCCGAGACACCGGCGCGGCGGGCGACCGCCCGCAGCGACAGGCCCGCGCTGCCGTCCTCCTCCAGCAGTTCCCGGGCCGCCCGCAGGCAGGCGGCCCGCAGATCACCGTGATGATACGTGCTGTTTTGTGACATGGGTCACACTCACTCTCCCGATGTGCTCACTGCTTACATTGCAGTCGAAATGTGAACGGTGCATACATCCTAAACGATCGAAAAGGAAGAGGGAACTGGGATGACCAGTGAGCTGTTCTCTCCGCTGCTGCTGCGCTCCGGGGTGGTCCTGAAGAACCGGATCGCGAAGGCGGCCATGGAGGAGAACATGGCAGGCGACGGCCAGCTCCCCGGCGAACAGATGCTCACCCTGTACCGCCGCTGGGCCGCCGGCGGCGCCGGCCTGCTGATCACCGGCAACGTGATGGTCCACGCCGAGGCGCTGACCGCCCCCAACGGTGTCGTCCTCGACGAGCACGCGCCCCTGAAGCCGTTCGCCGACTGGGCGAAGGCCGGCAAGTCCGGCGGCGGGGCGATCTGGATGCAGATCAACCACCCCGGCCGTCAGGTCGCCTCCGACATGCCCGGCGTCGTGTGGGGCCCGAGCGACATCGGCGTCAGCCTGGGCAAGCACAGCAGCCGCTTCGGCAAACCCACCGCCATGACCCCCCAGCAGATCGAGGACACCGTGACAAGATTCGCCGTCACGGCCCACCGCGCGGAGAAAGCCGGTTTCGACGGGGTCGAGATCCACGCCGCCCACGGCTACCTCCTGTCGCAGTTCCTCTCGCCCCTGGTCAACCAGCGCACCGACCAGTGGGGCGGCTCGCTGGAGAACCGCGCCCGGATGCTCCTCGACATCGTCCACTACATCCGCGCAGCCGTCTCGCCGGCCTTCGCCGTCGCGGTCAAGCTCAACTCCGCCGACTTCCAGCGGGGCGGCTTCGACGCCGACGACGCCCGCCAGGTGATCGAGATGCTCGCACCCCTCGGCGTCGACCTGGTCGAACTGTCCGGCGGCAGCTACGAAAGCCCCGCCATGACCGGCCGCCCCGCCGACGAGCGCACCCAGGCCCGCGAGGCGTACTTCCTCGACCTCGCCAAGGACCTCGTCAAGACCAGCCCGCTGCCGCTGATGCTCACCGGCGGCATCACCCGCCGCGTCACCGCCGAACGCGTCCTCGACAGCGGCGTCGCGGTCGTCGGCATGGGCACCGCGATCACCCTCACCCCCGACCTCCCGCACCGCTGGAAGAACCACCGCGAGGCCGACCGCATGATGGAGCCCGTGACCTGGTCCGACAAGGCACTCGCGGCCTCCGCCGGCATGGCCCGGGTACGTCACCAGATGCGCCGCATCGCCCGCGGGCGCAGCACCAGGTTCTCCACGAGCCCGCTGCTCGCCCTCATGTCCGAACGCCGCAAGCAGCGTCGCGCCCTGCGTACCTACCGCGTCTGGCTGACTACGACGAGAAGGACGAAGTCGACGTGAGGTGCCCGGTGTGGTGGGAACGCCCGGCCGGCCGTTCCCACCACACCCCGGCCTCGGCCGGTCGTCAGGCTGGCGATGAAGCGCTGTTCGCGCACTGGCAGGACTGTGCCGGCGTGCTGCTCCGGGCAGACAGCGGCGGTGCGGGTGAGGGGCGAGGAGCGGCGGTGATCCGCAAGGAGACAGGCCCCATACGCCTGCGGGCTTCGACCGGCCCATCCTCTGCGGGGGTGACGGTGGACCGGTCGAAGCCTGTGCGCGTGCCGGGTGGGCGCTGCTGCTCAGCGCATGCCCACGGCCTTCATGACCTTGAGTGCGCCGGTCAGCAGGTCGGCCCAGGTTTCGGGGCTCATGCCGCCCGGAGGGTAGAAGCCCTGGAGGCGCTGGTGGGCGACGGTCTGGGCCTCGGTGTACTTGAGGATGCCCTCGGCACCGTGCCGGCGGCCGAGGCCGGAGTCGCCCATGCCGCCCATGGGGGCGTCGATGCTGCCCCAGGCTGCCGCGAAGGCTTCGTTGACGTTGACGGTTCCGGCGTGCAGGCGGGCGGCGACGGCCCGGCCGCGGGCGCCGTTGCCCGACCAGACGCTGGCGTTCAGGCCGTAAGCCGTGGCGTTGGCCCGCGTGACGGCCTCGTCGACGTCGCGGTAGGAGTAGATGGACACGACGGGACCGAAGGTCTCGTGGTCGTACACCGTCATGTCGGGAGTGACGTCGGTGAGGATGGTCGGCTCGTGGAACAGCGGCCCGAGGTCGGGGCGGGCCTTGCCACCGGCGAGGACGGTGGCACCCTTGGACACGGCGTCGGCGACGTGCTCGGTGACGGTCGTGAGCTGCGAGGGAGTGGTAAGGCTGCCGACATCGATGCTGTAGTCGTACGCGGCACCGATCTTGAGCTTCTTGGTACGCGCGACGAACGCGGCGACGAACTTGTCGCGGATCGACTCGGCCACGTAGAGGCGCTCGATGGAGACGCACAGCTGTCCCGCGGAGGGGAAGCAGGCGTTGACGGCGCCCTCGGCGGCCTTGTCGATGTCGGCGTCGTCCAGGACGATCATGGCGTTCTTGCCGCCGAGTTCCAGGGAGGCGCCGATGAGGCGCTTGCCGGCGTCGCTCGCGATCTGGCGTCCGGTGGCGGTGGAGCCGGTGAACATCATGTAGTTGGCATTGTCCATCAGCGCACCGCCGATGGAGCTGCCCCGGCCGATCACCATCTGCCAGACATCGGCCGGCAGGCCCGCCTCGTACATGAGGTTCATGGACCACAGGGCGGTGAGGGCGGTCTGGGTGTCGGGCTTCTGCACGACGGCGTTTCCGGCCATGAGTGCTGCGATGGTGTCGCTGGCGGCCATGCTCAGCGGGTAGTTCCACGGCGAGATCACGGTGACGACGCCCTTGGGGTGGCGCAGCTCGGTGGTGTGGGTGAGCAGTGGGATCGCGCCGCGGCGGCGCTTGGGGCTGAGGTACTTGTCGGCGTTGCGGGCGTAGTAGCGCGAGACGATGCCGATGTCGACGACCTCGAGGTAGGCGTCGCGGCGGGTCTTGCCGTTCTCGGCCTGCATCAGGTCCAGTGCCTCGTCCTGCCGGGCCAGGACGAGGTCGTGGTAGCGCAGCAGGATCCGCTTGCGCTCCGCGATCGGAGTGGCGGCCCAGGACTTCTGCGCGATCCGGGCCCGCCCGAACGCGGCCTCGACGTCCTCGGGAGTGGAGACGGGGAAGTCGGCCAGGGGGAGGCCCGTGTAGGGGGCGTTGGTGGTGACCCGGGCCGCGTCCGGCGCGGCCGAGACCCGCGCGGTCAGCTGCTTGAGCAGGGCCGGGGTGATGGACGCGGGCAAGCCCAGGCTGCGGGTGCCCTTGGGGCGGCTGGCGTGGTCGGTGACCATGGCAGGACTCCTTGCTGCTTGCTGCTACTTGTTCCGGCTCTGGATCGAGGTGGGCACCGGCATGTGGAGGGCGGCCTGACCCTCGGTCATGACGTCGAACTGGATGGTCCGCTTCGGCTTGAGCGAGCGCAGGTCGTCGGACATGCGGCCCTCGCCGAGCTGGAGGGTGATGCCGTTGGTGCTGCGCGTCGTGCCGGCGTTCAGGACGTTGGTCTGGTTCAGGGTGGAGTGCCAGGCGCCGTCGATCTTCGTGTACGAGGTGAGCGAGCCGACGCGCTCGCCGCTCGGGTATGCCCTCTGGGTCGGGGTGTCGGCCAGAAGCGACAGGTCGACGCCGCCGGAGGCGTTGGCCACGCGGGCGGTCGTCCGGTGGTCGTTGATGTCGACGTCGAGGTCGGTGACCCACTTGGGGAAGCCGTAGCCGTCGTGGCCGCGGACCTGCGCGATCTCCGAGTTCACGGGCAGGGACAACACGTACGCGTCGAGGTGCTCGTTCTTCAGGCCGGAGACGAGGTCGAAGAAGCCGAGCTTGCCGTGCCGCGCGGGCTTGACGGCGATGCCGACGGTGGCCTCGGTGTAGAAGTCGATGTCGCACACGTCGTAGCGGAAGAACATGACCGAGATCAGGCCGAGGCCGGGCACGATCTCCAGGGGCGAGAGCTCCTCGGGGAGCCGGGCGCGGATCGCCTTGGACGGCGCGATCATCGTGAGCCGGGCGGTGGACATCGTGTAGTAGAAGTTCGGCGTGAGCGTCGGACCGATCGGGGAGTCGACCTTGGTCTTGGGCAGCCGGCGGAAGAAGTCCACGCCGCTGACCCGGGGGTCGCGGGCGATCTCGTCGAGGTTCGGCTTCATCCGGTAGCGGTCGTACAGGCCCCCCTTGGGGACGGTGACCTCACGGCCGCCCAGGTCGACCTTGACGGTGTCCTTCTGCGTCGAAGACATGGCAGGGGCTCCTCACTCTCATGTAAGCGGTGTATACATGACTATAGGAGGTAATGTAAGCACCGTCAACAATAGGGCGGGGGGATTTTGCCCAGGGACCTCGGGCGGCACCGGAAAAGGGGAGCGGGGGAGGCCCCGGAACCGGCCGGAAGTGCCTTCGGGACGAAGGTGGCGCCCCACGGCCGGCCGTCGACCCCGGGGCGGGTCGGCGGTGGGGCGATCTGGTCCCGTAGGTGACCAGCGAAACGTCGGGCCGCTCGGAGGGCGGTGTCGAGCAGCGCCGTGACCTCAGTGGCGACACGCATGGCGCATGCCATGCAGGACACAACAGCTCCCGCCGCGGCGAACGGTCCGCACAAGTGCGGGCCGGCTCTTTGCGGAGGAGGCCCCGCCTTGGCCGGACGCCCAGTTCTGACAGGACATTGTCGTCCCGCCGAGGGCTGCCCCACTTGATCCTGTCGGCGACCTTGGAGCTGCCGGGAACGGACGCGGAGTTGCAGGTCGCGGAGGGCTCACGGAGGAAAGCCGACGGTGCGGGGGCTCTCGCGGGAGGCGGCGCACTGCGCGTGGGCCGGGCCGGCACCGACTCGTGGTGAACCAGGCCACGATCAGCGGGGCCGCGGTCGGCGAGGAGGCCGGGCGGGGGCCGTGCCGGCCTTGGCTGACCTGTCCCTGGGGGCAGGTGACTCGCCGGTGCCCGTAGTTGATGGCGGGCGTGGCGGGCCGAGGTGTCGTAGGGGGAAGACGATCACCCAGGACGGGGGCGGCAGCTCGGTCCGTCTTCGGTTTCGGCGGTGCGCCGGGGCGGACGGCCCGCGGCGTCACGGTGATGGTTCTGCACCATGATCTGGCGCGGGACCTGGACGCGGGAGCCCGACGTACGATCGGCTCCGTGCCGGTAGAGGTGTTCCAGGAGCCGCACGGTGTCGTCGCCGGCGGCAAGGATCCTGGTCTTGGGCATGGTGGGGTTCTTGCCCAGGCGTACCGGGGTGGGTGGAATCGGTGCGCTGCCGTGGTGCGCTCGCGCACCGGACCGGCCTCCTGCCGGCGTACACGTGAATGTACCCGGCCGGGTATCGACGAACGGGCCAGGCAGGGGCCGTCAGCTGATTTTCCGGGGAAGGTGGCCCCGCTTCGGCACGCCAGTGGTCGGCGTCGTGCGGATCGGCCGTCCAGCCGGCCAAACGTTCAGCGCCTGCACGGAACGCGTCGGGCAACGACAATTCCTTGCCGACCACGAGCCTGAGAGCGTCGACGTCATGAGTGGCGTGCTCGGTCCCGCACCAGCAGGCCACGTTCACCGCCGCATCGACCACGAGCCGGCCCGGTGCTGGTTCCGGCACCTGCGGCAGGAACCCCAGCCGGTCACCTCTCGCAGCCTGCCCGATGACATCCAGCCCCAGGACGACCGGTGTCCCCGGCCGCGTGCCCGCGACAATGGCACGGGCCGGGGCTCATTCCCCATCCGCTTCCCGCAACAAAGCCCCACGGCTGGATGGCCGACCGGCTGGATACGTTTTCCGTACCTGACCGGGGCACCGGCATGTACGCCGACACCTTCCTCAGGCGGGCCGGCGCGAGGTCGAGGAGACGGTCGGCGCGATCGTCTCTCGGTGAGACGGTCGCGGAAGTCGGTCAGCATGCTGTGGTGGAAGCCGGGATCGTTCAGTTCCATGGCCGTCGCGTACTGGAAGTCGATGCGGCGCTGCACCGCTTCGTGCTCGGCCTGCCGGACCGGCAGGCCGAGCACGAAGCGCAGCACACAGACGGTGGCCGGCTGGGCGGGCGAGCGGCCCGGACGCCCGTCACGCGGATATCAGAGAGCGAATTCCTCGTCATGCCAAAGTCCGCCCCGGCGGTCTCTCTTCCACATCTCCGTCGTACCGCCCGGGTTGCTCACCGGCGTGATCCGCGCGGTCAGCGGCGGGACTTGCTCATCCGAACGAGCGCGGATCGGCAACAGACACCTCGACAACTGCATGGGCCCTCGCAACACCCCGAGCGCGTCCACCAATTACGCCAGTGCACCGGGCAACTCCAAGATCCCTGCCAGAGCGAGTCAGTGGCCTTGCCTGAGCCGGCGGAACGCGGTGGAGAGAATGCTGGACCAGACGGTACTCACGGCTCCCGGCTGTTGGTCTTCCTCCGGCTCGGCAGGGGCAGGCCTCTCCGAGGAGCTTGAACCCGCTGCGCTATCAGCGTCCAGCCAGTGCTCCTTCATCTCCTGGGCGAGGCTGTAGGCAGGAGTTTCGAGTTCTGGGGCCGAAGGCACAGAGGTGTGCGAGGAAGCAGCGCGACCGCCTTCGGGCTGATGATGCGATACAGGGGCATCGGGCAAGTGGGGGCGCGATGGCGAAGGGCCCACGACATCCGGGTCGGCCAGGCTCGGGATCGGTTCTGGCATTGTCGTGCTCCGATGGTGAGGTGTCTGGTCGTTCGAGTGCCAAGGCGGCGCCGCCGGCGCGGTTCTTCGTGGTCCAGAGTGCGTACTGTGCCGCGGGTGCAGCGGCTAGCAGGGGCGGGCTGCTGATGTTGAGTCGGTGATGAACCCGGTGTGATCGGGGGAGCGCTTCCTGCGGAGCGGGTGCCTGGGTGCAGTAGGCATTGTGGTGCAGCAAGCGCAGAGTTCCGGGGATTGACCGTGCAACATCGGTGATCGGCGGCGCCGCAAGCGCAGCGGTGCGTGGTGAGGCGCCACCGGTCAGGGTTCAGGCTTCGGTGCCCCGGGGCTTGGTGAGCCAGGTGCGGTAGGCGCGCAGGGCGCGTTGCTGCTTGCGGCGTTCGGAGATGAGGGCGATCGCCGGGTGGGTGTTGGGCTTGGTCCGGCGTCCGCGGGCGAGGCGGCGCATCTGGTGGCGTACCTGGGCCATGCCGGCGGCGGAGGCGAGGGCTTTGTCGGACCAGGTGACCGGCCGCATGGCCTGGTCGGCTTCGCGACCCTGGCGCCAGCGTTCGGGGAGGTCGGGGGTGACGGCGAGCGCGGTGCCCATGCCGAGGACCGCGACGCCGCTGTCGAGGACGCGTTCGGCGGTGACGCGGCGGGTGATGCCGCCGGTGAGCATCAGGGGCAGCGGGCTGGTTGTGACGAGGTCCTCGGCGAGGTCGAGGAAGTAGGCTTCGCGGGCCTGGGTGCGCTCGTCGGCGGGGCGGCCGGTCATGGCGGGGCTTTCGTAGCTGCCGCCGGACAGTTCGACCAGGTCGACGCCGAGGGGTGCGAGCATCTCGATCACCTGGCGGGCGTCGTCGGCGTCGAAGCCGCCCCG
>NZ_JBEZUZ010000014.1:0-104215 GCF_040636735.1 Streptomyces sp. NPDC035033
GCGGATCTCCGCCCGCTTCGCGAGCGCCCCGGCCCTCGACGCGCGCGGCGCGATCGACGGCGTCCTCGACGAGTTCCTCGCGATGAAGCGGAGCGCGGCCGGGCCGGGTTCAGCGGCCGAGGGCCTTCTTGAGCTCCTGCTTGTTCATGGACGAGCGGCCCTCGACCCCGCGCTTCTTCGCCTCGGCGTAGAGCTGGTCCTTCGTCGGCCCCTGGGAGCCGCTGTGCGAGCGCTCCCCGCCGCGCTGCGAAGCCGACTTCCGGTCCCGCGTGGAGGTCTTGCTCGCGGTCGCGGACTCGCCGGAACGGGCCCGCTCCTTGTTCACGGTGCGCGCGGCGATCTCCTTCGCCCGCTTCTCGGAGGCGCCGCGCTTCTCGGCACCCTCCTTGATGTGCTCGTACTGGCGCTCGCGCTTCGCGTTCGATCCTGCCGGCATCACATGTCCCTTTCCGTGGGTCGCGGCCCGTCCGGCCGCACGTGCCCGTCCGGCTACCCGGCGGCCGGTGCCTCACCCGGCACCGTTCCCATCCCACCCGAAGTCCCCGCACCGCGCGAACGGGAGCGGGAGGTGCGCGGCACGGAGAGACGCGGGGCGCCGCGGTCGCGAGCCGCGTGATTGCCGTGGTGAGGCCGGGGCAGACGAGCGGCACGGGACACGTGCCCCCTGTTCGGAGCAAGGAGACGGCTGATGCTGATGCCCCGCCCCGCGGTACCGAGGGACCTCGTCGAACAGTACGAGGCGCTGCTCCCGCACGCGGGGGACGGTTCGACCGGGGCCCATAGGCGGCTGGAAGGCGTCGCCTCCACGCTGTGCGTGTCCACCGGCACCCGTGACGTCGAGACCGCGCCGGCCACCGCCCGCCGTCAGCTGTCCGGCACCCGGTCCGGCCCCGGAACCGGCGCCGCGACCGAGAGCGGTTTCGCGCTCGCCCGCTGACCCACGAACTCCGCAGGACACCCATGAGCACCACCCGCATGGCGTCTCTCTCCCGTCTGGACGACCTCGTCCGCCTGGTGGCCGACCGCCGCGACCTCTATGTGCGCTGGTCGCGTGGACCGGATCCGGATCTCCGGAGCACCTCCAGCGCGGACGACCTGACAGGCGTCCGTCTGCCGGGTCTGTCGGCCAGCGCACTCGGCGTCGAGGACTGGTGGGGGGAACGCCCGGCCCGCCTGTGGATCGCCCGGCGCCTGTACGACTACTGCCACCTCCCCCGGCTGAAGGACCCGGGCACGAGGCCCTGGGTGCTCCGCGGGAGAGAGGTGGGCAGGGGCCCGGACAACGAACCTCTGGTCACGGGCGTGGAGCCGCTCGCCTGGATCGGCGACGACGTCATCGCCGAAGCCGTCGGCCTCGTAGAGCGGCAGCCCGGACGCTGGGGAACGCTGGATCGCCGCGGAACCCCCGAGCAGCGGCGGAGGTGAGGGCCTCCCTCTCGTGCGCCGACACGGCGCGCACCGGCCCGGTGAGCGCCGTGTCCCATGACCCTCCCGCCCACCGCGTCCGGCAAACGGCTTTCGACAGGGCGCGGGACGACCCGTCCGTACGGCGCTCCTTCACGGAACGAAGCGAGTGCGTCCGGCGAGGACCTCCTGTCCAGTTTTGCGCGTCGGGGGGTGGGCACGCGCCGGGCGACGGCATGCGACGACGAACCGAGAGAGGTGGCCCGTCATGCCCGAACCCGGAAGCAAGAAGTACGACACCCGGCGTGCCAGATTGCGGAAGGACGCCGAGCAGGGGGGCGTACCGGACGCGAAGGCGAACGACGAAGCCAACGAGTCGCTGCAGGAGGACCCCCAGTGGCGCAGCAGCGGTCCGCGGACCGAGCGTGGCCTCGGCCCGAAGGGCGAGAGGCGGAAGGAGGCCGAATGACCCGGTGGCGGCTGCGGGAGAGTTCGGCGGCCGGCCGGACCACCTCGCGGCGCACCGCTCGGTGACCGGTGCGCCGGAAGCGCCCGGCGGCCCGCGCGAAACGCCGGAGGGGTTCGTCCGCCGGCCTCGGTGGAGGCGGACGGACACCGGGGCGGCCGACTTCGCCCGCCGGCTGCGGCGGCACGACGACCGTCTCCCGGACGACGACCGCGCCGGCTTCTTCGGCCCCGGCGTCCAGAGGCGTCCAGAGCCTGTGGGAGTCCCTGCACGCGCACGACCGGGCCCATCGGCGTCGTCCACCCCCGGGCCGCGAGCGCTGGGGCGATCACCGCCGTTTGAGCCCGCCTCGGGAGGAGAGCCGCACCAGAGGACGAGATCCGAAGCCCGGCCGCCGTCGGCACGCACGGCGACCGGACGCGGAGCTCCGAAGTCCCGGCAGCAGGCCGCGCCCGGGCCGGAACGGCGTGACGTCCGGAAGCCGGCAGCGGCGCCCGGGCGGAGCGGCTCGCGTCTCCGGCCGCGGCGCACCGGAACGGATCCCCCGGGTCATCCACCGAAGGAGCGTCCACATGAAAGCCGTCGTCTGGCGCGGAATCGGAGACATCGGTGTCGAGGATGTCCCTGAGCCGACGGTCGAGGACCCGTACGACGCGATCGTACGGATCACGACGTCCGCCATCTGCGGCACCGATCTCCACTTCGTCCGCGGCACCATGCCCGGCATGCGAGAAGGCCGCGTCCTCGGTCACGAAGCGGTCGGGGTCGTGGAGGAGGTCGGGCCCGGGGTGCGCAACCTCCGCCCCGGCGACCGCGTGGTCGTGCCTTCCACGTACGTGCCGGACTGCTCGGCAGTCACCGCCGGGGCACCGGCCGGGGCGGCGACCGCACGTTCGCCTCGCGGTCGGCCCGCCCCTCGCCGCCCCGGGTGGCGGAGGCGCCAGCCTGCCCGTCGCCCCTTGGAGGAACGGGAGAGGAGAGGGGCTACCGGTGGTCGGGGACGTACTTGTAGCCGACCCTGCGGATGGTGACGATCCGGTCCCGGTAGGCGGGGCCGAGCTTGCGGCGCAGCCGGGCGACGTGGACGTCGACGGTCCGGCCGTCGCCGATGTGGTCGTAGCCCCAGATGGTGGCCATGAGGGCTTCGCGCGTGTGCACGGCGTGGGGGTGCGTCAGGAGGTGGGCGATGAGCTCGAACTCCAGGTACGTGAGGTCGAGTTCGCGTCCGTCGACCTCGATGGTCCGGCGCGTCCCGTCGATGCGGAGGCCGTCGGCCGGGTCCGGGGCCGCGCCGGGAGCGGGCTCCGGTTCGGGGGCCGGGCGGGGTGGTGTCCGCGCGACGAGCGGATACACCTCCGGCCGCACGCCGTGGGTACGGAGCAGTGCCACGGGGTCGACGGTCTCCGGCAGGTACACGAGGTACCCGACCGTTCCGGAGCCGGGCGTGGCGGGCGCGATCCTCGGTCGGTCGCCGACGAGGCGGAGACGCGGTTCGGGAACGGGACGCGTGGGGGTGGGAACGGCGGTGGTCACGGGAAGCCCCTTCGGCTGGTCAGGGTGGAGTGCGATCGGACACCGGGAACATCGGGCCCGCCCGCGGCGCACAGGCGCGGCGGCGCACGGGGCGCGGCGGCGGCGTCGGCATCGGCGGCGACGCGTGAGGGTCGAGCCCGTGCCGCCTCGCGGGAGGCCGGCCGGTCACGAAAGGAGAAGGAGAAGAGAGGGGCGCAGGGAAGGCGGACGCGGCGGAAGCTCTGCCGCGCGCGGGGCGGACACCCCGGCGAGAAGCCCTGGCGAAGAAACCCTAGCCGCGCCGGCAGGCCGCACTGGCCACGAGACGGAAGTCAACGTGCCTGCGGCGTACGAGCAACGGCTGCGACGGGGACATGCCGCAATCGTGGTGCGCGTGACGGCAACCCGTCAAGAGTTTCCTACAGATTTCATGGGAAAAGGAGCCCGCATGCGCCCGGACCTGCGGGAAGCGGTGCGGGACGGTGCGGTACGGGATAATGCCCGCATGCGGATCTCAGCCCGAGCGGACTACGCGGTACGCGCAGCCCTCCTCCTCGCCGGCGCCCAGGAGGACACCCCCCTGAAGGCGGAGTTCCTCGCCGAGACGCAGGAGATCCCGCACAAGTTCCTGGAGAGCATCCTCAACGACATGCGGCGTGACGGGCTGGTGATGAGCCAGCGCGGCGCCCGCGGCGGGTACCGGCTGGCGAAAGCACCGGAGGACATCTCGGTCGCCGACGTGGTGCGCGCGGTCGAGGGACCACTCGTCTCGGTGCGGGGCGTGCGCCCGCCGGACCTGACGTACCAAGGCCCCGCCGAGGCGCTGCTCCCGTTGTGGATCGCCCTGCGGGCGAACGTCCGCCAGATCCTCGAAGGGGTCTCGCTCGCGGACATCGCCTCGGGCCGGCTGCCCGATTTCGTCCACACCCTGGCGGACGACCCCGCCGCCTGGTCCAATCCCTGAGACGTCGGCCGGCTCGGCACGCCCCGGGTCCCGCATCGCGAGGCGGGACCGTCCGACATGTGATCAGGCCCCGGTCGGCCGGAACCTCCGTCGAGCGGTCTTCCCGCTCATCCGACGCGGCCGACGCCGACGCCCGCGACCAGGCGGGGAAACCACCTGACGACGAGACCGCCGGGCTGCGCGGGGCCGGCGTCCCGGCACCCCTGACCCCGTGGAGTCGGCGACGACGGTGGCAGGCTGAAGCGCCGTCGACGCACGTCGCTCCGCGACCCGCGACCGGGGACATCCCGGCCGTCCGCGTTCCGCGCGCCCTTGATGGGCTGAGCCCCGCACCGGCTCGGGTCGCGCCGAACGTGACCACCCGAGTGCCGGAACTCGCCGACGACCCGTGCTCGGAGCGGTTCTGACGTGGCGTCCTAGCCCTGAACGCCCGCGGCTCGCCTGTCGGCCGGTTGCGCGCCGCCGGGGACCGCACCTCGACGGTCCCCCCACCGCGCGATGGCCGCGGCCTGCCCCTGAGGGGCGTCACGCGCGAGGGGAACGCGCTCCGATCCGACCCGCGCATATCAAGAAGCGAGACGCCTTCGTCCACCATTCGAACAGCCTCTTGGGGCGGCAGCCTCTTTCTGCCACGATCCCTATCAACCGACTGGGAAAGCTAGGGATTGCGAGGGAGTCATGCGAACGGCGCATCACCCGGCCCTCCCCCGTCTCACGTCGCGTCGCCACATCGACCTCGGCCACACGTCCAGCGCCATCTGTCAGCGCGCCTGAGACCGCCCCACGGAACCGGCACCCGCCCCAGCCCGTGCCCCACGCCTTCGGGCGGGGCATGGGGTGGCCCTGGCGTGCGCGACGTCCGCGCCCTGCCGTTCCCGCCGGCTTTCCCCGCTCTCCCGCATTTCCCGCATTTCCTGCATTTCCTGCATTTTCCATACCTGCCGATCGCCTCATCCTCGAGAGGACACCCCGTGTCTGCCGCAAGACCGCTCTCCACCCTGCGCGCCCTCGCCGCCCTGTCCGCCCTCCCCCTGCTCCTGACCGCCTGCGGCTACGGAACCGCGTCCACGGACGACGACAAGAAGACCGAGGTCGCGGCAGGCGGCAAGAAGCTCTCCGCCGACGAGGTGCGGCTCGGCTACTTCCCCAACCTCACGCACGCCACCGCCCTGATCGGCGACCAGCAGGGCATCTTCCAGAAGGAGCTCGGCGGCACCCGGCTGAAGGTCTCCACCTTCAACGCCGGCCCGTCCGAGATCGAGGCGCTCAACGCCGACTCGATCGACATCGGCTTCATCGGCCCCTCCCCCGCGATCAACGGCTACACCAAGTCCAAGGGCAAGAACCTGCGCATCATCGGCGGTTCGGCCTCCGGCGGGGTGAAACTGGTCGTGAACCCCGACAAGATCAAGACCCTGGACGACGTCAAGGGCAAGAAGATCGCCACGCCGCAGCTCGGCAACACCCAGGACGTCGCCTTCCTCAACTGGGTCTCCGAGAAGGGCTGGAAGGTCGACGCCCAGAGCGGCAAGGGCGACGTCTCCGTGGTCCGCACGGACAACAAGGTGACCCCGAACGCCTACAAGTCCGGCTCCATCGACGGTGCCTGGGTGCCGGAGCCGACCGCGTCCAAGCTGGTCAGCGAGGGCGCGAAGGTGCTCCTCGACGAGTCCGACCTGTGGCCGGACAAGAAGTTCGTCATCACCAACATCATCGTGTCGCAGAAGTTCCTCAAGGAGCACCCGGACGTCGTCGAGGCGGTCCTGCGCGGCTCGGTGAAGACCAACTCCTGGATCAACGCCAACCCGGAGAAGGCGAAGACCGCCGCCAACGCCAAGCTGAAGGAACTCACCGGCAAGCCGCTCGGCGACGCGGTGATCAACGGCGCCTGGCCGTCCATCACCTTCCTCGACGACCCGCTGGCCGCCACCCTCGACGCACAGGCACAGCACGCCGTGAAGGCCGGCCTGCTCAAGCAGCCGGAGCTGAAGGGGATCTACGACCTCAGCACGCTCAACAAGGTCCTCAAGGCCGAGGGCAAGGCCGAGATCGGCGACGCCGGCCTCGGCGTGAAGTAGCTTGCCGAGCAAGCGAATTCCCTGAGGGTGACGACACGTTCGTCACCCTCAGGGCGTGCCCGGGCCGCGGCCGGGTTCTCGTCGGCCGGAGCGCTCTTCGAGCGGGGCGAAGCGTTCGAGGACCCGTCGGCCCGCGTGCTCGGCCGACGGCGGCCATGGGCGGACCTCTCGGCGCCGGGCGGGAGTCGCGGACGGGGATTCACTGCTGCTGCCACAGAGTGGTGGGGGCCTCGCGCCGCACCACCGGGGCGATCTCCTCGGCGAATCGGCGCAGTTGGTCGATCTGCTCGGCCGGCGAAAGGCCCGAGCCGTCGACGGTGATGGACTGAAGGTCGTGGCGGTACGCCTGGTGGAAGCCCAGGATCTTGTCGATGATCTGCTGCGGACTGCCGATGAGATGAGGGCCGTCCGCGACGGCCTCCTCGATGGTGCGGAAGGGTGTGTTGTAGCCGGGCTTGCCCTCCAGCCGCGGCTTGTAGGTCTGCCGGACCCTGGCCTCGTAGAAGTCCTTGAAGCGGGCGATCGCCTCCTGGGTGGTGTCGGCGACGAACAGTCCTCCCGATCCCGCGCCGACGTGGGCGGTACGCGGGTCGTGACCGTACGCCTCGAAGCGTTCGCGGTAGTGCCCGATGAGCCGGGTGTACGCCTCGCGGGGCTGGACGGCGTTGGCGCTGAACAGCGGGTCGCCGTGCCTGGCGGCCAGCTCCGGGGAGTGGAGACTGGTGGCCGAGCCGTGCCAGACGCGCGGCGGGCGGCCTTCGTAGGGTCGGGGCACGGTGGTCGTGTCCGTCAGCGGCGGGCGGAACTCGCCCCGCCAGGTGACCTTCTCCTCCCGCCAGAGCCTGCGCAGCAACTCGTACTTCTCGGCCTGGTACTCCCACTGGAGGCCCTCGTCGAGGCCGAAGAGGTCGAAGTGGCCCGCTTCCGCGCCCTTGCCGATGACGAGTTCGAGCCGGCCGCGGGAGAGCTGGTGCAGAGTGGCGTAGTCCTCGGCGACGCGCACCGGGTCCGCGATGGCCAGGACGGTGACGCCGGTGAGCAGCCGGATGCGGGAGGTGCGGGCGGCGAGGGCGCCGAGCAGCGCCGTGGGGCTGGACGACAGGAACGCCCCGGCGTGCCGTTCACCGACCGCGTACGCGTCGAAGCCGAGCTCCTCGGCGGCGACGCCCGTCTCCACGACCTCCGCCAACCGGTCCGCGGCGGAGCCGAGTTCACCGGTCAGCGGGTGGGGGGCGTGGCCGACGAGGGTGAGGACCTGGAATCTCATCGAAGCCTCCCTCGCCTACTCGCCGGTCCTGGGCGGGCCGGGCGGGCCGGGCGGGCTGATCCGGGACGAGGTCACGGCCTCGCCGGAGGGGCCCCACCGCTCCGGGGCCTCGGCGTACGTGCCGTTCTCGATGATCTGCTCCAGGGCGTCGGCGAGCGGCTCGGCCAGGCCGTCGCCCTTCTTCGTGGTGGCGACGGTGCGGCGGGCGAGGGTGGTGGACACGGTGGTTCTCCTTGCGTGGCGTGGTGGCGCGTCGGTGGTCGCCGGTCAGAGGACCTTGGAGAGGAAGGCGCGGGTGCGTGCGTGCCGCGGGTCGTCCAGGACGGCCGCGGGCGGGCCCTGCTCCACGACGGTCCCGCCGTCCATGAACACGACCGTGTCGGCGGCCTCGCGGGCGAAGCCGATCTCGTGGGTGACGACGATCATGGTGGTGCCGGTGCGGGCCAGGTCCTTGATGACGTCGAGGACCTCACCGACGAGTTCCGGGTCGAGCGCCGAGGTGGGCTCGTCGAAGAGCAGCACCTTCGGTTCGAGCGCGAGGGCGCGGGCGATGGCGACGCGCTGCTGCTGGCCGCCGGAGAGCTGCCGGGGGTAGGCGTCGGCCTTGTCGGCGAGGCCGACCCGCGCGAGGAGCCGGCGGGCGGTCTCCTCCGCCTCCTTGCGCGGGCGGCGCAGTGCGGAGACGGGGGCCTCGACCAGGTTGTCCAGCACGTCCAGGTGCGGGAAGAGGTGGAAGTTCTGGAAGACGAACCCGATGCGGGTGCGCTGTTCGAGGACGTCCTTCTCCTTCAGCTCGTACAGCCTGTCGCCGTGGCGGCGGTAGCCGATGAGCTCGCCGTCGACGCTGATCCAGCCCCGGTCGACCTTCTCCAGGTGGTTGATGGTGCGCAGCAGGGTGGACTTGCCGGAGCCGGACGGGCCGAGGATCACGGTGACCTCTCCGGCGCGTACCCGGAGGTCGACGCCGCGCAGCACCTCCAGCGGGCCGAAACTCTTGTGGACGGAGCGGACGTCCACCATCACGTCGGTGCTCATCGGTTGTGCTCGGGCGGGTTGATCCTCGACGCGTCGATCGCGGAGGCGGTGGTTCCCCACTTCTTCAGGATCCGGGCGTAGGTGCCGTCCTCGATCAGCCGGTCGACCGCGGCCCGGAAGGCCGGGGTGAGCGGGGAGCCCTTCTTGAAGGCGAAGCCGACGTCGAGCCGGTGGTACTCGCCGAGGAAGACGGTCTGGGCGGCGGGCTGGGCCGCCTGGTACCGCAGGCCGTTGATGGTCGACATCACGACGTCGATGCGGCCCTGCTGGAGCGCGGTGAGGGTGGCCGCGTTCTCCGAGTAGACCTTCACCTCGTACGGCTCCTTGCCGGACTCGGCGCAGACCCCCTTGCGGGCGGTGAGGGTGGCCTCGAAGGTCGTGCCGGCGCCCGTGCCGATCGTGAGCCCGCACAGCTGGGTCAGGTCGGTGACCCTGCCGCCGAGCGCCGCACGGCCCTTCTTCACGGCGAAGCCCTGGCCGTCGTTGATGTAGGTGACGAAGTCGATCGTCTTCAGGCGCTCGGTGGTGACGCCGAAGTTGCCGGTGCCGACGTCGTACTTGCCGCTGGCGAGGGCGGGCAGGATCGTCTCGAAGGAGGCGTCCTGTCGTTCCAGCCTCACGCCGAGGACCTTCGCCACCGCGTCGGCGAGGTCGATGTCCTGGCCGGCGGGCGCCTTGTCCGTGCCGTCGGGGTAGTACGCGCCGGGCGGGAAGCCGATCGAGCTGCCGACCCTCAGCACACCTGCCTCGCGGACGTCCGCGGGCAGCAGGGCGGCGACGGCGTCCGCCTTCCGTACGCCGGCGACCGGGTCGTCGGCCGTCGCGGCGGGTGCCTGGGCCCCCGCCGTCACCGTGCCGCCGGAGCCGCAGGCGGTCAGGGCCAGGAGCGGCAGCAGGGCGAGGGCGGCCGCGGCGCGCAGGCGGTCGATGGTCACGGGTTTCACAGGTCGGCGCCCCTTCCTGTACGTGCTCGGGCTCGGCTTCGGCTCGGCCGTCGCCGTGTCGTACCGGCGGAAGGCGCCGCCCGCGACGGCCCGGCCGCGCTCCAGGAGGAGGAGCGGGGCGCCCCCGTGCGGAGCGGTGAACTCCTCGTCGGGGTGACGGGCGAGTGCGGCGCGGGCGCCCTCGCCGTAGCGGGTGGTGCACTCGTCGCCGAGTTCCCGCAGCGGGGGCTCCACACGGGGGCCGGAGACCGGGACGTGGATGACCGTCGGCCCGGGGAGCGGTGCCGCGGGGCTCACTCGCCCACCGCCGCGAGGGTCCGGGGGCCGCGTGCCGCCCGCTCGGCGTCGCGCTTGGCGACCTCCTCGCGGACGAGGGGGATCACGTACCGGCCGAAGTCGATCGCGTCGTCCAGCAGGTCGTAGCCGCGGGCGGAGAGGATGTCGACGCCGAGGTCGTAGTAGTCGAGCAGCGCCTGGGCGACCGTCTCGGGAGTGCCGACCAGGGCGTTGGAATTGCCGGCTCCGCCGGTCGCGGCGGCGGTCGGGGTCCACAGGGCGCGGTCGTAGCGCTCCCCCGCCTCGGCGATGGCGATCAGCCGCTGCGACCCGGTGTTCTCGGGGACGTCGCCGCGGTGATGTCGGACGAGTCCCGTCCCGCGCCGCTCCCGGATGGCGCCGACCGTGCAGTGGGCCTTCTCCCACGCCAGGTCCTCGGTCGGGGCGATGATCGGGCGGAAGGCCACCTGGATGCGCGGCACGTCGGTCCGCCCGGCCGCCCGGGCCGCGGCCTTCACGGCCTCGATCTGCTCGGCGGTCTTCGCCAGCGGCTCCCCCCACAGGCAGTAGACGTCGGCCTCGGCGCCTCCGGCGGCGTACGCGGCGGGTGAGGATCCGCCGAACGAGACGCCGGGGCGGGGCTGTTGGAAGGGGAAGACGTCGCTGACGAAGTCGTGGAAGCGGTAGTGCTCGCCCTCGTGGTCGAAGGGCTCGTGAGTGGTCCAGATCTTCTTGACGAGCCGGATGTACTCGCGGGTGCGGGCGTACCGCTCGTCCTTGGTGAGGGTGTCGCCCTCGCGGCCCTGCTCGTGGTCGTTGCCGCCGGTGATGAAGTGCACGGTGAGCCGGCCCTCGCTGATCTGGTCGAGGGTGGCGAAGGTCTTGGCGGCGAAGGTCGGGTAGGAGACGTTGGGCCGGTGGGCGAGCAGGATCTGCAGCCGCTCGGTCCGGCTCGCGACGTACGCGGCGGCCGGAGCGGGGTCCGGGGAACCGGAGCCGTAGGCGAACAGCACCCGGTCCCAGCCGTGGTGCTCGTGCGCCAGGGCGAGCCGGAGCGTGTACTCCTTGTCGAAGGCGGCGCCGGAGCGGGGGGTCGTTTCGGATCCGTCGTTGGTGGCGGCGATGCCGAGGAACTCCACGGGCATGACAGAGGGGCCTTTCGGAAGCGTTGCCGGACGCGAGCAGGGCGAAGCGGCCTGACGCGGGGCACGGGTGATGGACCGTCAGGAAGACGGGGACGACGGTGAGCGGGCGTGACGACGGAGGGCGTCGGGGTCAGCGGGGCCGCGGCAGCGCGCGTGCGGGGAGGGATCGGCCCGCGACGGGGTCACCGGGGGAGGGAAGGGCCGGTCGGACGGCCCGCTGCCGAGTCAGGCGGGACAGGAGGCGGACCACACCCGACCGAAGTCGATGTGGTCGCGCGAGACCAAGCGCTGCTGGGCGTCCATGCGATTACTTGAGCAGCACACCGTGCGTTCCGTCAACCGCCGGCCGGACGGCGGAGCGGTGTTCACAGGCCCGTCATGCGCGGTTGACAGAGCGCCGGCCGGCCGCGCGTACGATCGGCGCAGGACGGGCTCCGCTGCGCGCGTGGCCCCGTCCGGCCGCGTTGAGGGGCGCGGCGAGCGTGACGACACCGTTCCCGGCGCACCGTACCCGCGTACGGGTGCCCGCATGATCACCCACGCACGCACCTCCCTTCCCCGGAGCGCCTCACCATGGTCACGTCCACCGGAACCCCCGTTCAGAAGCCTCCGAAGACCGCCGGCCCGCGCGGAGCCGACCTGCCGCGGATCGTGCCGCGCCGCCGCGTCGGCCGCTGGGCGGCCACCGCCGTGGCGTTGTCGCTCTTCGCCATGGTGCTCGACTCCGTCGTCCGCAACGACGCGTTCCAATGGGACGTGGTCGGACGGTACTTCACCACCGCCGCCGTGCTCGACGGACTGCTGCTGACGCTGTGGCTGACCGCCGTGGTGATGGTGCTCGGCTTTCTGCTCGGCATCCCGCTCGCGGTCATGCGGCTGTCCGGCAACCCCGTTCTCCGCACGCTCGGTTGGGGTTACGTGTGGATCTTCCGGTCCACGCCGCTGCTGGTGCAGCTGCTGTTCTGGTTCAACATCGGCGCCCTCTATCCGACGCTCGGCCTCGGCATCCCGTACGGGCCGCAGTTCCTCACCGTCCAGACGGTGAACCTGCTCGGTCCCTCCCTCACCGCCGTCATCGGCCTGACCCTGCACGAGGCCGCGTACGCCGCCGAGGTCGTGCGCGGCGGCATCCTCTCCGTGGACCCGGGCCAGACCGAGGCCGCCCAGGCGCTCGGCCTGAGCAGGGCCCGTACGCTGCGCCGGATCGTCATCCCGCAGGCGATGCGCTCCATCGTCCCGACCGCCGGAAACATGCTGATCGGCACGCTCAAGGGCACCAGCATCGTCAGTGTCCTGGCCGTGCACGACCTGCTGTACTCGGTGCAACTGGTCTACAACCAGACCTACCAGGTGATCCCCCTGCTGATGGTCGCCACGCTCTGGTACGTCGCGGTGACCTCCGTGCTCGGCGTCGGGCAGTACTACGTGGAGCGGCACTACGCCCGGGGCTCCGCGCGCGGGCTTCCGCCCACCCCGCCGGAGCGGCTGCGCGCCCGTGTCACCGCCCTGCGCGCACGGCCGCGCCGGACGGCGTCCGCCGGCGCCCGTCCCGCCCTCGGCGGTGACCGGTGAGCACGGGGTCCCCCGCCGTCCTGGTCGTCGTCGGGGCGGGACCGCGCGCCACCGGGCTGCTGGAACGCATCGCCGCCAACGCCCCCGAGCTGTGGCGGGGCGACAGGGAGGTGCGCATCCACCTCGTCGACCCGCATCCTCCCGGCCCGGGGCGGATCTGGCGGCACGAGCAGTCCCCGCTGCTGCGGATGAACTCCATGGCCGAGGACGTCACCCTGTTCACCGACGAGACGTCCACCCTCGACGGCCCCGTGCGGCCGGGACCCTCCTTGGCGGAGTGGGCCGCCCAGTTCGCCGACCCGCGCAACCCGCGCTTCGCGCCGTACGCGGAACCGGCCGACCGGCAGGTCCTGGCCGAGCTGCGCACGCTCACCGGGACCGACTTCCCCACCCGGCGGGCCCAGGGCGCCTACCTCGACTGGGTGTTCCGGCGGGTGCTGGCCGAGCTCCCCGCGTCGGTCACCGTCACATGGCACCGCACGACCGCCACCTCCGTCACGGGCCCTCCGGACGGCCCCCAGCACGTCCACCTGGCCGATCGGGCCACCCCCCTCCGTGCCGACCTGGTGGTCCTCGCCCAGGGCCACCTGGCGTCCGCGCCGGGCCCCGCGCACCGCGCCCGCGCGGCCTTCGCCCGCCGGCACGGCCTCTTCCACCTCCCGCCGGACTTCTCCGCCGACGCCGACCTGTCCGCGCTGCGGCCCGGCGAACACGTCGTCCTGCGCGGATTCGGGCTCGCCTTCATCGACCTGATGGTCCTGCTCACCGAGGGCCGGGGCGGCGCCTACCGCACGGAGCCCGACGGCACGCTGACCTACCTCCCCTCCGGCCGCGAGCCGATCCTGCACGTCGGATCACGGCGCGGAGTCCCCTACCACGCCAAGACCGGCTACCGGCTCCAAGGCCCTCGGCCTCCGCTGCCCCGGTACTTCGGCCCCGGGACGATCGACGCCCTGGGCGCGGAAGGGCGTGCGCTGGACCTCGGCCACGACGTGTGGCCGCTGATGGCCAAGGAGATCGGCTTCGGCCACTACCACGAGCTGTTCCACGCCCACCCGGAGCGAACGGCGATGCCCTGGGACGAGTTCCTGATCGCCTACGACCGCCTCGACTGGTACTCCGGCGCGATGACGGACCTGGTCGCCGCCGCGGTCCCCGACCCGGCGGACCGCCTGGACTTCGAGGCCCTGGACCGTCCCCTGGACGGACTCGTCTTCCCCCATACGGACGCCTTCCAGGCCCATCTGCGCGACCGCGTCGCCCAGGACGTCGCCCGCCGCCAGGACGCCGGGTTCAGCGCCGACCTCGGGGCGTTCCTCGCCCTGCTCTCGGTGTACGGGCAGCTGCCGCGGCTCGTCTCCACGGGCCGGCTCACGGCCCGCTCGCTCGGCGAGGGCCTCGACGGCTGGTGGCACGGCTTCTTCAGCTTCCTCGCCTCCGGCCCGCCCGGCTTCCGGCTGCGCCAGCTCCTCGCCCTCTCCCGTGCGGGGATCGTCCGCTTCCTCGGCGCCGGCCTCCGCGTCGCCGTCGACGAGGCCACGGGCACGTTCCGCGCGACGAGCCCCACGGTGCCCGGCCACACGGTCCGCGCCACGGCGTTGATCGAGGCGTACCTGCCCGGCCCGGACCTCGACGGCACCGAGGATCCGCTGCTCCGGCGTCTGCACCGCGCGGGCGCGCTCGCGGAGGAGGTCGTCACCGATCCGGACCACACCCACCGCTCCGGGCGCTTCGCCGTCACCCCCGCGGACGCCCGCGTCATCGACCCGGGACTCGGCGGCCCCCACCCCCGCCGCCTCGCCCTCGGCGCCCCCACCGACCACCGCGCCGTGGCCGCCTTCGCCCGCCCCCGCACCGATGCCCCCGCCTTCCGCCAGAACGACGCGGTCGCCCGCGCCCTGCTGCGGGCGCTCGCCGCGGATCCGCTCCCCGGCCCCGAGGGAAGCGGACCGGACGCCGGACACCGCCGTCAGGGGGAGACGGCCCGGTCCGGCGCCGACCGCGTGCTGACCACGCACCGGCCGCCAGGGCTCTGACCGGCGCACCCGCCCCTCGCCGGGCCGTCCACATGGTGGGCGGCCCGGTGGCGTTTCTCGCTCCTCTTCCTTCGAAACCGCAGGTCAGACCCGGTACGTGCGGTCCATCAGGTGGCGCAATACTGCGGCAACACCGTGGGGACCGCCGAGCCGCTACGTTCCTGTCATGCCCTCCGAATCCGCCCCCGCCGCCCTCCCGGTCGCCGCCGCGCGCCGCCGTCGGCTGCGTGCGGACCGGGCCCGGCAGCTCGCCGACCTCCTGCGCCACCAGATCCTGGCGGGCGGCTTCCCCGGCGGGGTCCTGCCCCTGGAGGACGTGATCGCCACCGACTACCGGGCCAGCCGCAACACCGTCCGGCAGGCCCTGGACCTGCTGCGCGGCGAGCAGCTCATCGACCGGCACCCGGGCGTCGGCACCGTGGTGGTCTGCGAGAAGTACCCCCACGGCCTGGACCGCCTCCAGGGACTGGCCGAGACCCTGCACGAGCACGGCCGGGTCACGAACGAGGTCCGTACCGTCGGTCCGGTGACCGCCCCGGGCCCGGTGGCGCACCGGCTGGGCCTGCCGGAGCACGCCGATGTGCTCTGCATCGAGCGGCTGCGTCGCCTCAACGGCCTGCCGCTCTCCCTCGACTCGTCCTACCTGCCCATGGACGTGGGCGGTGAGCTGCTCGGCTGCGACCTCGAGAACACGGACGTGTTCCGGCTCCTGGAGTCCCTGACCGGCGGCCCGCTGGGCCACGCCGAGATCACACTCGAGGCGGTCAACGCCGACGCGCACTCCGCCGCGGTGCTCCAGGCCCCGCGCGGGGCCGCCGTGCTGATGCTCGAACGGCTGACCCATCTGCCCGACGGGCGGCCGGTGGACCTGGAGTTCATCCGGTTCCGCGGCGACCGCATCACCATGAGCGGCGTGCTGCGCCGCTCCCTCTGAGCACTGAGCTCCCCCCTTCCTCCCCTTCCTCCCCTTCCCCCCTTTCTCCCTTCCCCGCCCCTCCGGACCCTTGGAGCCGGCCATGCCTCTTGTTCCCCAGCGCGCCGACGTGCCCGTGACCATCGACGAGTCCCGGTGCATCGACGGCTGCACGCTCTGCGTCGACATGTGTCCGCTCGACTCGCTCGCGATCCGCGAGGACGACGGCAAGGCGTACATGCACGTGGACGAGTGCTGGTACTGCGGCCCGTGCGCCGCGCGCTGTCCCACCGGCGCGGTCACCGTCAACATGCCCTACCTGCTCCGGTGAAAGGCCCCTTCTCATGCGTCGCGGAATCATCTCCCCCGCCGTCACCGTCGCCCTGCTCCTCCCCCTGGCCACCGCCTGCGCCGGCGACGGCGGGGCGGGCGGAGCGCCGAGGACGGTCACGGTGACCGTCGGCTACCAGTCCAGGACCATCAACACCGTCACCGCCGGCACCCTGCTGCGCTCCCTCGGTTACTTCGAGGAGGAGCTGGCGGCGCGCGGCGAGAAGGAGGGCGTGACGTACAGGGTCGACTGGCAGGACTACGCGACCGGCGCCCCCATCACGGCCCAGATGACCGCGGGGAAGGTCGACATCGGTTCGATGGGCGACTTCCCGCTGCTGATCAACGCCGCCCGGGGCGAGGAACTGAAGCAGCCGACCCGGCTGGTCTCGGTCACCGGTTACAACCTGCGCGGCGGCCTCAACACCGTGGTGACCGCGCCGGACTCCCCCCTGGAGTCGCTGGCCGACCTGCGCGGCAGGAAGGTGTCCACCAGCGTGGGCTCCGCCGCCGACGGGACGCTCGTACGGGCCCTGCGACGCGCGGGAATCGACCCCGACAAGGACGTCCGGAAGCTCAACCAGCAACCCAGCGTGGGCGCTTCCGCCCTGCAGGCGGGCAGCGCGGACGCCCTGTCGCAGTTCGTGGCCTGGCCCGGCCAGTTGGCCTTCGAGGGCCGGGCGAAGGCTCTGTACGACGGGGCCGAGCTGAACCTGCCGACCTTCCACGGAGTGACCGTGCGGAAGAAGTTCGCCGACGAACGGCCGGGTGTGCTCGACGACTTCCTGAAGGCGCAGAGGCGGGCGACCGACCACCTGCGGGCGAAGCCGGTGGCGGCCGCCGAGTCGGTGGCGAAGGAGACCGGGCTGCCGCCCGAAGTGGTCTACCTCTACAACGGCGCGAACGGCATCGCCACCTTCGACCCGGCCCTGCGCCCGGAGCTGATCGCCGCGCTGAAGGAGGACGTGCCGGTGCTGAAGGCCGCCGGGCTGGTGGGTGACGTCGACGTGGACGCCTTCGTCGACCCGGCGCCGCTGAAGCGGGCCGTGCGGGCCGCCGCGTACCCGAAGGCGGGCGCCGCCAAGCCCGAACTGTGGCTGAAGGGCCGGGCCACCACGCGCACCTTCGACAGTCCCGAGGACCTGCTGAGGGCCGCCGGGGGCGCGGACGTGCGGGCCGCCTACGTGCCGGACGCGCTGACGGGCACCCTGTGGTTCGCCGACAGGGCGGTGTGGGTGGCGGACGGCGCCGAGCTGCGCGCCTTCGTCACTCCGGCCAGTGCCGAGAGGTACGTCGACGGTCACGCCGGGGCGCGGATCATCCGCTACGCGGAAGCCGTGGAGCTCGCGTCATGAGCGCGGGCCGCCGGCTGATCCGCGCCGCCTCGCCGGCCGTGGCCCTCGGGCTCTGGCAGCTGCTGACCTCGCTGGACGTCAACGCGTGGCTGCGGTTCGAGCAGTTCCCGACGGTCGACGAGGTGGCCTCCGCCTTCGCCGACCGCCTCGGCACCGGTCCGTACTGGCAGGACCTCGGCCACAGCCTCCGCCGGATCGCGGTCGGCTTTCTGCTGGCCGCGGTGGCGGGGGTGGCCGTCGGTACCGCGATCGCCCGGTCCCGGTGGGCCGCCGACCTGCTGGGCCCGCTGGTGGAGGCGGTGCGGCCGGTGCCGGCCATCGCCCTGGTACCGGTCGCCATCCTGCTCCTGCCCACCAACGAGCAGGGCATCGTGTTCATCACCTTCGCCGCCGCCTTCTTCCCGGTGGTGGTCTCGACCCGGCACGCGGTCCGTGCCCTCGCCCCGGCCTGGGAGGAGGCCGTGCTCACCATGGGCGGCGGCCGGCTGCGGGTGCTGTTCTCGGTGGTCCTGCCCGGCGCCCTGCCGGGCGTCTTCGGCGGCCTCTCGGTGGGCATCGGCGTCTCGTGGATCTGCGTGATCTCCGCGGAGATGATCTCCGGCGAGTACGGGGTGGGCTACCGCACCTGGCAGGACTACACGATCCTCGACTACCGGGGCGTCTTCGTCGGCATGGCCACCATCGGAGCCCTGGGGTGGCTCACCTCGACCGCGGTGGAGCTGCTGGGCCGCCGCGCCACCGCCTGGCTGCCCCGCCCGGCCGCACGGGGAGCCGCCGGAGCGCGGCGTCCGGCGTTCCGCGGGGCCGGCCGCACCCCCGAGCGGACCGGTTCCGGACGGGCCGCCGGGCCCGCCCCGGCGGTCACCGCCGTCCCCCGGAAGGAGCCCGTCCCATGAGTACCGCGACCCTGTCCACCACCCCCGCCCGGCCGGGCGCCGAACTCGCCCTGCACGGCGTGCGGCTCGGCCACCCGGACGGCGCGGCGCTGCCGGGCGAGGTCACGCTGCGCATCGCGCCGGGGGAGCTGCTGGCCGTGGTCGGACCGTCCGGCTGCGGGAAGTCCACCCTGCTGCGCACCCTCGCCGGCCTGCTGCCCCCGCTGGAGGGGCGGGTCACCCAGGACGGTGAGCCGGTCGCCCGGCCCGGCGCCGACCGGGCGCTGGTCTTCCAGCACGACGCCCTCCTGCCCTGGCGCACGGTCCGCGCCAACGTGGAACTGCCGCTGGCGATCCGCCGGATCCCCCGGGCCGAGCGGCGGCGCACCGCGGCCGGGTGGCTGGACCGGGTCGGGCTGGCCGAGCACGCCCACAAGCTGCCGCACCGGCTGTCCGGCGGTCAGCGGCAACGGGTCCAGCTGGCCCGCGCGCTGGCCGGCCGGCCCCGCGCGGTCCTCATGGACGAACCCTTCGGCGCACTCGACGCGCACACCCGCGCCGGGATGCAGGACCTGCTGGTGGACATCCTGCGGGACACGGGCGCGACCGTCGTCTTCGTCACCCACGACGTGGACGAGGCCCTGCACCTCGGCGACCGGGTCGCCCTGCTGGGCTCCGGCCGGGTGCTGGACGTCCCGCACCCGCGCCTGCGCGACGCCCAGCACGCCCCCGCGACCGCCGCACTGCGCCGCCGCATCCTCGAATCCCTCTGAAAGGCACTTCCCGTGGAGACCCTGGTGGACACTCCCCTGCCCGTTCCCGCCCTCGCCGACGCGACCGAGCTGTCCTGTGACGTCCTCGTCATCGGCGGCGGGACCGCCGGCACGATGGCCGCGCTGACCGCGGCCGGACGCGGTGCGCGGGTCCTGCTGCTGGAGAAGGCGCACGTACGGCACTCCGGCGCGCTCGCCATGGGCATGGACGGGGTCAACAACGCGATCGTCCCGGGCCGTGCCGAACCCGACGACTACGTCGCCGAGATCACCCGCGCCAACGACGGCGTCGTCGACCAGTCCACCGTGCGCCAGACCGCGACCCGCGGCTTCGCGATGGTCCAGCGCCTGGAGTCGTACGGGGTGAAGTTCGAGAAGGACGAGCACGGCGAGTACGCGGTCCGCCAAGTGCACCGGTCCGGGTCCTACGTCCTGCCCATGCCGGAGGGGAAGGACGTCAAGAAGGTCCTCTACCGGCAGCTGCGGCGGCGCGAGATGCGGGAACGGATCCGCATCGAGAACCGGGTCATGCCGGTCAGGGTGCTCACCCACCCGGACGACGGCCGGGCCGTCGGCGCGGCGGGGTTCCACACCCGCACCGGGGCGTTCGTCGTCGTCCGGGCGGGCGCGGTGATCCTGGCCACCGGAGCCTGCGGCCGGCTCGGCCTGCCCGCCTCCGGCTACCTGTACGGGACGTACGAGAACCCGACGAACGCGGGCGACGGCTACGCCATGGCCTACCACGCGGGGGCCGCGCTCACCGGCATCGAATGCTTCCAGATCAACCCGCTGATCAAGGACTACAACGGGCCCGCCTGCGCGTACGTCGCCAACCCGTTCGGCGGCTACCAGGTCAACCGGCACGGCGAGCGGTTCGTGGAGTCGGACTACTGGTCCGGGCGGATGATGGCGGAGTTCGCGGAGGAACTCGCCTCCGACCGGGGCCCGGTGTACCTGAAGCTGAGCCACCTCCCCGAGGAGACGATCGGCGCCGTCGAGACGATCCTGCACTCGACGGAACGGCCCACCCGCGGCACCTTCCACGCGAACCGCGGCCACGACTACCGCACCCACGACGTCGAGATGCACATCTCGGAGATCGGACTGTGCGGAGGGCACTCCGCCTCCGGCGTACGGGTGGACGCGCACGCGCGCACCACCGTGCCCCGGCTGTACGCGGCCGGCGACCTGGCCTGCGTGCCGCACAACTACATGATCGGCGCGTTCGTCTTCGGCGACCTGGCCGGGGAGGACGCCGCGCAGTACCGGGCGTACGAGGGCGTACTGCCACCGGACCAGGTGGCCGCCGCCCACGAGCTCGTCTACCGGCCGCTGCGCCATCCCGACGGGCCGCCCCAGCCCCAGGTGGAGTACAAGCTGCGGCGGTTCGTCAACGACTACGTGGCGCCGCCGAAGTCGGGGGCGAAGCTCTCCCTCGCCGTGGAGGCGTTCACCCGCATGTCGCGGGAGATCGCCGGGATGGGCGCGCGCACGCCGCACGAGCTGATGCGGTGCGCGGAGGTCACCTTCATCCGGGACTGCGCGGAGATGGCCGCCCGGGCCTCGCTGGCCCGGACCGAGTCCCGGTGGGGCCTGTACCACGAGCGGACGGACCACCCGGAGCGCGACGACGCGGGCTGGCTGCACCACCTCGACCTGCGCAAGTCGCCTTCCGGGGCGATGGAGTTCACCGCCCGGCCGGTGGAGCCGTACGTGGTCCCGGTGCCGGAGTTCGCGCCGGCGCCGGGGCCGGAGCGCCCTCTGGGCGAGGTCGCGCTGGTGCCGGTGGCCACGGCCGGTCCGCGCGACGCCGCCCCCGCCGCCCGCCGGGCGGAGCCCGCGGCGGAGCCCGCCCCGGCCCCGGTCCCGGAGGCCCTCGCGGCCGGCCCGTCCCTGCTCCGCCTCCTCGCCCTCGCCGAGGAGTCCCCCGACCTGGACGCGCTCCGCCCCTACCTGGCCGATGCCGATCCCGGGGTGCGGGCGGCGGCGGTGGCCGTGCTCAGCGAGACCACGCCCGCCGGCGCCGGCCCCGCGCTCGCCGCGTGTCTGCGGGACACCGCGCCACGGGTCCGGGCGGCCGCCGCGGCCGCGCTGCGCGAGCTCGTCGAAGTGCTTCCCGCCGAGCCGGAGTCGGGGGCCGCGCTGCGGGCGGCGCTGGACGTCGCCGACCCGGTCGTCCGCGCCGCCGCGCTCGACGTGCTGCGGGCGCTGCGGCTGGGCGACGCCGGGGTGTACGCCGCCGCGCTCGCCGACACCGACGTCGAGGTCCGCACCACCGCCGTCCGCGCCCTCGTCTCGGTGGACGCGGTGCCGGAACTGGCGGCGGCGACCGCCGACCCGGCCCGTGAGGTCCGGGTCGCGCTGGCCCGCGGCCTCGCGGCCGTGCAGGACCCGGCACCGGGTCCGCTCGATCCGCTCCTCGACGACGCCGACCCGCTGGTCCGGGGCGCCGCCCTGGCGGCGCTGGCCGCCACCGGCTGCCCGCCCCGCTACGCCGCGCGGGCCGTGGCGGCGCTCGCCGACCCCGCGTGGCAGGTCCGGTCCGGCGCCGCGACCGCCCTGCGGGCGGCGCCGCCCGCCGAGGCGGTCCCCGCCCTCGCCGGGACCTTGGCCGACCCGAACCCGGACGTCCGCAAGGCCGCCGTCCTGTCCCTCCTCCGCCACCGCGCCGACCCCGGAGCACGCGCCGCCCTCGCCACGGTCACCGCGGACCCCGACGCCGACGTCCGCGCCTACGCGTCGCGCGCGGCCGGCTGACCCCCGCGGCGGCAGGGCCGGCGCCTCCTCCACGGAGGCCGGCCGCCGGGCCCCGGTCCCGAACGGAGCGCGGCTCCGCCGCAGGTGAGGGGGGGTGGTGGCGGTCGAGCCGGTGGGGTGCCGCACGAGCCGATAGAGTACCCGTTATGTCTGAAATGTCGGATCTTGGTGAGGGTGATCCGGACCGCCACGGCATCGGGGCGGAGGCCGGTGGCGGGCTCGTGGGGGCGCACGTCCTGCTCGGCGAGCGGGAACCGGACGCCGCCCGGCGGATCGCCCGGGTCCTGCGGGCGCACGGGGCGGCCACCGTGTACGCCGTCGACTCGCCGGCCGGCTTCCTGCGGGCCGGGGCCGACCCGCCGCCACCCGTGAGGTTCTGGGACGCGGCGGTCTGGGACGCGGGGCTGAGCGAGGACGACGCCGCGCTGACCGAGGTCCTCGGCCGGTGGCGGGCCCAGCGCCCGGGCGTCCCCGTCGTGGTGACCGACGACGCGCCCAGTGCCCGCCTCGCGGTCGCCGCGCTGCGCGGGCGCGCCGCCGACCTGGTCGAGCGCGCCGACCCCGAGGGACTGGCCGGCGTCGTGGCCCGGGTCATCGCCGAACGCGCCGACCCCCTGGGCGTCGAGGGGGCCGGGCGGAGCGCCCTGCGCATGCTGGTCGTCGGCGCCCACCCCGACGACGTCGAGATCGGCGCCGGCGGCACCATCCACCGCCGCACCCGCGGCGGCTGGGACGTCACCGTCCTGACCATGTCCCGGGGCGGGGGCGGCGGCGACCCGGCCCGGCGCCGCAAGGAGGCGCACCGCGCCGCCGAGGTGCTGGGGGCCCGGCTCCTCATGGAGGACCTGCCCGACGGCTCCATGGCGGACGACCGCGCCACGGTGCAGGTCGTGGAGCGCGCGGTCGCCGAGGTGGAGCCGGACGTGGTCTTCGTCCACTCCGAGAGCGACACGCACCAGGACCACCGGGCGGTCCACCGGGCCACGCTCGTGGCCTGCCGCAAGGTGGCCCGGCTCGCCTGCTACCAGTCGCCCTCCGCCACCGTCTCCTACCGGCCGAACCGTTTCGTCGAGCTGAGCGAGGCCGACGTGGAGGCGAAGCTCGCGGCCATCGCGGCCCACCGCTCGCAGGCGTCGAGCCGCTGGTACCTCGACGAGGACCTGCTGCGCTCCACCGCCCGCTACTGGGGCCGCTTCTCCCAGACCCGCTACGCCGAACCCCTGGAGCTCGTCCATGACAGCACCCCTCTCGGCTACTACCACGCCGACTACTCCTGAGCGCTCCCCCGTGCCGGACCTCGCGCTGCCCCTCGGCAGACCGCCCCGGGTGCTGGTCACGGGCGCCGGCGGACCGTCCGGGGTGTGCTTCCTGCGCGCCCTCGACGGGGTGGCGGAGCGGTACGCGGCGGACCTCGACCCCAACGGCGCGGGCCTGTACCTCGTCCCGCGCGCGTACCGGATGCTGGTGCCGCCCGGCATCGTCCCCGGGTACGCGGAGGCCGTGCTGCGCCTGTGCGAGCGGCACGAGATCGACGTCCTGGTGCCGACGGTGGACGTCGAGCTGGTGGCGCTGTCCCGCGCGGCCGGCGCCTTCGAGGCCGCCGGGATCCGGGTGCTGGTCTCCCCCGCCGACGCCCTGGAGGCCTGTCTGGACAAGTGGCGGCTCGCGGAGGCCTGCCAGGGCGCGGTGCGGCTGCCGGACACCCGGCTCGTCGGCGCCGGCGAGCCGCCGGAGGTGGAGGGCGGCTTCCCCGCCGTCGCCAAGCCGCGCAGCGGTTCCGGCTCGCGCGGCATCGTCGTCATCCGCTCGGCGGACGAGGTGGCCGGGCTCCCGCGGGACGGCTCGTACCTGCTCCAGGAGTTCCTGCCGGGCACCGAGTACTCCGTCGACGTGCTCACCGACGGGAACGGCAGGGTCGTGGCCGCGGTCCCCCGGGCCCGGGACAAGACCGACTCCGGCGTCGTCGTGGCCGGCCGGGTCCTGGACCTGCCGGAGCTGTCCGGGCTCGCCGGGGACACCGTCCGCACCCTCGGGCTGCGCGGGGTCCTCAACGTCCAGGTCCGCGAGAACAGGGCCGGGAAGGCCGCCCTCCTGGAGGTCAATCCGCGCCCGCCCGGCGGCATGTCGCTGACGGTCGCCGCCGGGGTGGACATGCCGAAGTGGGCGGTGGCGGCGCTGCTCGGCCTGCCGCTGCCGGAGCGGATCGCGCACCGCGAGACCGCCGTCGTCCGGCACTGGCAGGACGTCGTCCTCGCCCCGCGCGAACTCGGCGACATGGGCGACGCCACCGAGGCGGCCCGCCGCGGCGCCGAGGGGGACCGGGAGACGGCGGGGTGACCGGCCCGTCGTCCACCCCCGGGGGCCCCCGCCCCCCGGAAGCGGGGCCGGGGCCCGGGCCGGATCCGCTCCGCACCGACCTCCACGCGCACACCGACTTCTCCGACGGGCACGACCCGCTCGGCGCCGTCGTCGAGGCGGCCGCGACCGCCGGTCTCGGCACGCTCGTGGTCACCGACCACGTCCGCGCCGACACCACCTACCTCCCGGCCTACACCGCCGCCGTCCGCGCGGCCCGCGCCACCGCGCCCCTCGGCCTGGTCTGCGGGGTCGAGGCGAAGATCCTCGACACGGAGGGCCGGATCGACCTCCCCGGGGACCTGACGGGCGTCGAGCACATCGCCCTGGCCGACCACCGGTTCCCGCTGCCCGACGGGCCCGCCCACCCCGACACCGTACGGGCCCTGCTCGACGAGGGACGGCTCGCGCCGGACGAGGCCCTGCGGCTGCTCGTCCGCGCGACCGCCCGGGCCGTGGCGCGGGTCCCGGCGGGCCGGACCGCCCACGTGGCGCACCTGTTCAGCGTGCTGCCCAAGGCGGGGCTCGACGAGGACGCCGTGGACGCGGCCCTGCTCGCGCCGCTGGCGCGGGTCTGCCGGGAGCGCGGCGTGGCGGTGGAGCTGAACGAGAAGTGGCGGTGCCCCTCCGTCCGTACGGCCCGGCTGCTGCACCGCGCCGGGGTCCGGATCGCGGCCGGCAGCGACGCCCACCGCGCCGGAGCGGTGGGCCGCTTCCGCTGGGTCGCCAGGGCGCTCGCCGAGGCGACGACGGAGGCACGGTGCACGTCCTGAACCAGATCCTGCACGTCGTGGCGACCGTCCTCGTCTTCCTCGGCGCGGTGCCCCTCGTGGTCGCCATCGTCCAGTTCCTGCTGGTCGGCCTCCAGCGGTTCCGGCACCTGTACGAGGACCGCCCGCCGTGCGTGCCCCGCACGGCCGTCCTCATCCCGGCCTGGAACGAGGCGCCGGTGCTCGCCTCGTCCGTCGAGGGGCTGCTCGCCATGCGCTACCCGCCGGACCGCATCCGGGTCGTGGTCGTGGACGACGCCAGTACCGACGCGACGCCGGAGGTGATGCGGGAGCTGATGGCCCGTCACCCCGGTCAGGTGGTGCACCTGCGCCGGGAGGACGGCGGGCAGGGCAAGGCCCACACCCTCAACCACGGCCTCGCCCACGTCCTGGACGACGACTGGGCCGAGGCCGTGCTCGTGATGGACGCCGACGTGGTCTTCGACCGCGACGCCCTGCTGCGGATGACCCGTCACCTCGCCGATCCCGGGGTCGGCGCCGTCACCGCGTACATCAAGGAGGGCAGCGGGAGGCAGGGCAACTACCTGACCCGCTACATCGCCTTCGAGTACATCACCGCGCAGGCCGCCGCCCGGCGCGCGCAGAACGTCCTCGGCGTCGTGGCCTGCCTGGCCGGCGGGGCACAGCTGCACAGCCGGGCGAGCCTGGAGGCGATCGGCGGCCGGATCGACACCTCGACCCTGGCCGAGGACACCGTCACCACCTTCGAGACCCAGCTCGCCGGCCGCCGGGTCGTCTTCGACGGGTACGCCACCGTGCTCGCCGAGGAGCCGGGCGACCTGGCCGGGCTGTGGAAGCAGCGGCTGCGCTGGGCGCGCGGCAACCTGCAGGTGACCCACCGCTACCGCCACCTGTGGTTCCGCCCCTGGAAGCGGCGGGAGGGGCACCGGCTCGGCTCGGTCCTCTTCGGCCTGATCTGGTACTCGCTGCTCGCGACCCCGGTGCTGCTGACGGTCTGTTCGGCCGCGCTGCTCTTCCTCTACTTCACCGACTCGGACCGCTCGTGGGAGCTCTTCCACTGGCTGTGGGTGATCAACCTCGTCTGCTACCTGCTGATCATCCTGATGGCGGCGGCCGTGGACCCGGGGACCTTCCGGCGGTGCTGGCGGGAGGCGCTGCTCTACCCGGGGATCGTCTCCGCCTGCATCCTCGTGGTCACCGCTCTGCCCGGCATCTTCCTGCCGCTCCTGGAGCGGGCCGGGCTGTTCACGGACGACGGCTCGCCGCAGCTCCTGATGATCGCGGTCTACGCCTGGACGGTCCTCGCCCTGCCCCTCGCCTGGCTCGCGAAGCTGCTCACCGGAACCCGGATGCGGTTCCTCGCGCCGGTGCTGCTGCACCTGGTGGGGTACGGCTCGCTGCTCGCGGCCTGCCTGGTGGCGGCCTGGGCGCAGGAGCGGCGGAACGCGGAACTGACCTGGGACAAGACCGAGAAGACCGGGAAGGTGGCGGCGGGGCGATGAGGGCGGCGGACCCCGGGGAGCCGGGCGCGGACGAGGACCTGGCGCGGCACGTGGCGGAGCTGACCGCCGAGGACCGGCGGCACGACCGGCGGCTGCTGTGGTGGGAGCTGCTGGCGGTGCTGCTCGTCGCCGCGCTGCTGACGGTCCGCGCCCTCTGGCTGACCTGACCCCTCACTCCAGGAGGAAGGGGTCGGCGCCCTGCGCGGCGAGCGCGAACCACGCCGTCGTGCCGGTGTGGAGGCTGGCGTACAGGGTGTCGCCGTCGCCGGTGCGGAGCCCGTCCGAGGAGGCCGAGACGATGCCGTACCCGTCGGCGTTCGGGGCGTGGGCCTGGGCCGCGCGGAGGGTGGCGAGGAGGTCGCCGGCCCGCTCGCCGTCGCCGTCGCCGGCCCGGCGGCGGAGGGCCGCCGCCATGTGGGCGGTGCCCTCGAACCACACCTTGGAGGTGTCGGCGTCGCTCACCGACACGCCGGCGAACCCTCCGTCCTCGGCGGCCAGGTGGTCGAGCGCCCAGTCCAGCGAACCGGCGTGCCGGGCGTCCCCGGTCGCCAGGTAGGACCAGCTCTGCGGGTCCTCCGGGACCGGCGAACGGTTGACGGTGGCGCCGTCGGTGCCGGTGCCGGTCCAGAAGGCGCCGGCGTCCGCGTCCCACAGGGCGTCGAGGAAGCCGGTCGCGACCGCCGCCCGGTCGGACCAGGCCGGGTCGCCGGTGACGCCGGCGAGGCGGCGGAAGAGGGCGGCGACGTCGATGTTGTGCTCGGTGGACTTCCAGGTGAGGGCGGCGCCGGAGGCGGGGACGCCACCGGTGTAGCCCGGGATGCCGCGGGCCCCCTCGGCGTGGTCCTGGATCCACCGGGCGAGCCGCAGCGCGCCGTCCCGGTACCCCGTCCCGCCCGTCGCCCGGTGGACGTGGAGGAGGGCCAGCCCGGTCCAGGCCTGCGCGCCGGTGAAGGCGTCGGCGGCGGCCACGGCGGGCAGCCCGTCCGCCGCGGTGACCTTCCCGGAGGCGTACGACTGGCGGATCCGGCCGTCGCCCGCCGCGTCGCCGTCCTGGAGGGCGAGCAGGGTCCCGGCCAGGGCGCGGGCCCGTCCCAGGTCGGCGTCGCTCCCGCGGGCGCAGTACGCGATGACGGTGAGCGCCACGTCGTAGGTGAAAGCCACGGTGGAGTGGTGGGTCTCCATCCGGCCGCCGGTGTAGCTGCGCGGCAGCCCCTGCCGGACGCCGCCCGCCGCCTCGTCCACCCGCCGGTCGAGGAAGACGTACGCCCGCTCGACCGCCTCCTCCTCCCCCACGCCGGGGCCCGGGCCCCCGGACGCCTCCGGCGAGCAGCCGCCGGCCGCCGCCGCCGTGCCGCCCGCCAGGAGAGCCACGAACGCCCGGCGGCTGAACGCTTCCCGGGGAAGACCCCCGTGCCTCGACACCATCAGGCCATCCTGGATCACCCGCGCGGACGGCGGGCGGCGACGCGCGGAACGCGCCCGCTCCGCGGTCGGCCGGGGGACGGCCCCCTCGGAAAGCCCGGTAATGCCCTGGTAACGCGCTCCTCCTAGCGTGTGGCACCGCCCGGTCCGTGCCGGTGAGAACCACTCGGCCGACTGGCGGTCCCCCCGTCATGAGAAGCGAGTTCCCCTTGATGAATGTCTCCCGCACACCACGGCGCCGGGGCGGTGCCTGGGCGGCGGTCGCCCTCGCCGCCGTGCTCGGCGGTTCGGCCGTCGCGCTCCCCCCGTCCGCCGCCGCCACCTCCCCCCGGCAGGCGCGGGTCGACGCCGCCGTGCTCGACGCCGTCGCGAACGGCGAGGAGTCGCGGTTCTTCGTCGTCCTGAAGGACCGGGCCGACCTCTCCGCCGCGAAGAGGGCGAAGGGCCACGGCGCCCGGGCGAAGGCCGCCTTCGAGGCGCTGCGGACGGAGGCGGCGGACAGCCAGAAGCCGCTGCGTTCGTTCCTGGACCGCGAGAAGGTCGGGTACGAGTCCTACTGGATCGCCAACGCCCTGCTGGTGACCACCGCCGACCGGAGCGTCGTCGAGGAGCTCGCCGCCCGCTCCGACGTGGCCCGCATCGTCGAGGAGCGGGAGTACGCGCTCGACGAGGTGGAGGCCGCCTCGGCGGCGGACAGCGCCGCCGACGTCACGACCGCTCCGGAGTGGGGCGTCGCCGACATCAAGGCCGACCAGGTCTGGGACCAGTACGGCGACCGCGGCGAGGGCGTCGTCATCGCCAACATCGACTCCGGCGTGCAGTACGACCACCCGGCGCTCGTCGGCAACTACCGCGGCAACCTGGGCGGCGGCGCCTTCAGCCACGACTACAACTGGTACGACCCGACCGGGCAGTGCGGCACCTCCGGCACCCCGTGCGACAACAACGGCCACGGCACCCACACCATGGGCACCATGGTCGCCTCCGGCGGCATCGGCGTCGCCCCCGGAGCCACCTGGATAGCGGCCAAGGGGTGCGAGTCCTCCGCCTGTTCGGACGCCTCGCTGCTCGCCGCGGGCCAGTGGATCCTCGCGCCGACGGACCGCGACGGGCGGAACCCGCGCCCGGACCTCGCGCCGGACATCGTCAACAACTCCTGGGGCGGCGGCGACACCACCTTCTACCAGGACATCGTCGAGGCGTGGAACTCCGCCGGCATCTTCGAGGCCTTCGCCGCCGGCAACGACGGCGACGGCGTGACCTGCTCCACCGCCCACGCCCCGGGCGCCCAGGCCCCCTCCTACGGCGTCGGCGCCTACGACGCCGCCGGGAAGATCGCCTCCTTCTCCGGCTTCGGCCCGTCCCTGGTCGACGGCTCGGCGAAGCCGGACATCTCCGCCCCGGGCGTCGACATCCGCTCCACCTGGCCCGGTTCGGCGTACAAGGCCCTCAACGGCACGTCGATGGCCACCCCGCACGTCGCGGGCGCCGTCGCCCTGCTCTGGTCCGAGGCCCCCTCCCTCATCGGTGACATCGACACCACCCGCGCGCTCCTGAACGGTTCCGCCCGCGACGTGGACGACACCCACTGCGGCGGCACCGCCGGGATGAACAACGTCTGGGGCGAGGGCAGGCTCGACGTCCTCGGCGCCGTCGACGCCGCCCCGCACACCGCGGCCGTCGTCACCGGCCGCGTCACCGACGGGGCCACCGGCGCGGGCCTCGGCGGCATCACCGTCAAGGCCGCCGGCGACACCGTCACCCGCACCGTCACCACCACCGCGGAGGGCTCCTACCGGCTGACCCTGCCCGCGGGCCGCTACGCCCTGACCCTCGGCGGCTACGGCTACGCCGGCGCCGGCGTGACCGGGTACGAGGTCGCCGCGGGCGGCGACGCGACGAAGGACTTCGCGCTCGACGCCGTACCGCACCACGCCGTCACCGGCACCGTCCTCGACGTCACCGGCAAGCCGCTGCCCGGCGCCACCGTGAAGGTCGCGGGCACCCCGGTCGCCGCCGTCACCACCGACGCCGCCGGCCGCTTCACCGTCCCGGACGTCGCCGAGGGCTCCTTCACCCTCACCGCCGACCCCGCCGCACCGGTCCGCTGCGACGGCCCCGCCGCCCGGCCCCTGACGGTCGACGGGGACGAGACCGCCACCGTGCGGCTGCCGAACCGCACCGACGCCGCCGGCACGTACAGCTGCGCGCCGGTCGCCTCCTCCTGGATCGCGGGCCGCACCAAGGTGGCCCTCACCGGCGACGAGGACGCGACCACCGTCGCGCTGCCCTTCCCGGTGCGCTTCTACGGCGCCGAGTACACCAGCGCCTCGGTCACCACCAACGGCCTGATCGGCTTCCTGGAGCCGCGCCTGGGCGACTACGAGAACGGCGCCCTGCCCGGCACCACCCGGCCGGACGGCGTCGTCGCCGCCTTCTGGGACGACCTGGTCCTGGACAAGAGGTCCGGCGTCCAGACCGCCACCACCGGCACCCCCGGCGCCCGCCGCTTCGCGATCGTCTGGAACGACGCGGCCTTCGTCGCCGCCCCCACGGTCCGGATCTCCTTCGAGGCCGTCTTCGACGAGGCGACCGGCGCGATCACCCTCCAGTACGAGGGCGCCGGCCCGCACCCGCTCCAGCGGGGCGCGTCGGCCACCACCGGCATCGAGAACCAGGCCGGCACCGACGGCCTCGGCCACTCCTTCGACTCGGCCGTCCTCTCCGACGGCACCGCGATCCGCTTCACCCCGAAGGACGCACGATGAACAGCACCGACCGACGGGGCCTGCGCCTCGCCTCCGCCCTGATGGCCGCCGGTCTGGTCCTCGGCGCCGCCCCGGCCGCCGCCCGGGCCGACGACAGCGGGCTCCTGGCCCTCACCGACGCCCAGGCCGGAGCGCTGGCCGGACGCTTCCAGCCCGACGTGTACGGCGACGGGGCCCACGGCCTCGACGCGCTGGACACCGCCCGGGCCGCGCGGGAGGCCGCCGGCACGGCCGGCGAGACCGGTACGGAGACGGCCGGCACCACCGCCGGCACCGACGCCCTCAAGCTGACGAACCGCTCGGCCGTCGAAGGCGTCCAGGGCGCCGCCCGGACGATCGCGGTCGGCGGCACCGACGGCGACTACTTCACCGTCCACGCGCTGGGCGTCCTCCAGCGCATGAGCGCCGACGGCGAGCGGCGGTGGAAGCGGGACTCGGCCTCGCTGCACGCCGACTGGCAGGTCACCCCGGCCCCCCGGGCGGCGAAGGAGCCGTACCCCGCGGCGGTCGTCATGGGCTTCAACGCCGTCAGCCCCTTCGACGCCTCCTCCGACGACGGCTACGCGACCGGGGACCTGACCGGCGACGGCGTCGACGACCTCGTCTTCACCGCCAAGGTCGGCGTGTTCCCCTACCGGCCCTTCACCTCGCCGGGCTCGACCCTGCCCAACGGCACCTTCGTGACGGTGCTCGACGGCTCCACCGGCACGACGCTGTGGTCGAAGCTCTACGCCGCCGCGTACAACGTCGAACTGGTCGGCAGGACCCTCGTGGTCGCGGACTCGGCGTTCTACAACCTCAACTCCCCGGCCGGTTCGAGGACCACGCTCCACGGCATCCGCTTCTCCCACGCCGACGGCAGGCTCACCCCGGCCGAGACGTGGACGTACGACGCGGGCACCTACACCGGCGTCGCCTGGGGCTCCCTGGAGCCCCTCGGCGACGGCCTGCTCGCCGCCTCCTGGAACCAGTCCCGCCGCTACGCCCCCGGCCTCACCCCCAGCGGCCACACCCTGGTGATCGACACCGAGGACGGCGGCCTCCGGTGGGAGAAGTCGGGCCGGAACTACGTCCGCCAGCTGCGCCTCGACGCCTCCCGCGGCCGGGTCGTCGCCCTGGAGCAGTCGGACTACAGCGAGGGCATGCGGTACGAGATCGCCGCGTACGCCCTCGGCGACGGCGGCCGCACCGGCCTCGGCACCCGCGTCAACGCCGTCGCCACCGCGCTGGAGATCGGCGACCTCCGGGGCGACGCCGAGCCGGAGTACACCGTCGCCGAAGCCACGCTCTCCGCCTCGGGCCCGTTCCTCGACTCCAGCAGCGTGCGCGCGCTGAACGGCGACGACGCGTCCCCCCTGTGGGCCCGCACCGTCAAGCCGTCCGAGAACGCCGGCTCCGACGCGAGCGTCCCGTGGGACCTGCGGGCCGTCGACGGCAGGATCGTCGCCTCCTACCTCGACGACCGGGACTCCGCCGTCGCCGCCAACCGCGGCGGCGCCCACCACGCCCGCCTCGCGGTCCTCGCCGGCAACAACGGCGCCGTGAAGTGGGAGAAGCGCGGGATCGTCGGCGCGCAGATCGGCGCGCAGGTGTTCGCGAAGGACGGCGGTCGGCGCCTGCGGACCGTCGACACCCACCACAACGTCCACGTCTACCACCTCGCCAACGGCAAGGAGGAGAGCCTCACCCCGCTGCAGGGCCCGGTCTCCTCGGCCGTGGCGCTCGACCTCACCGGCGACCGGAAGCAGGACGTCGTCGTCGGCGGCGTCTCCCGGGGCCTGTTCGCCTACGACGGCCCGTCGACGGTCGCGGGCACGCCGAAGCCGCTGTGGACGGCCACCCTGCCCGGACAGGTCCACCGGATCGTCAAGGCCGACACCGACGGCGACGGCGACGACGAACTCGTCGTCGCCGCCGACACGGCGGCCGCGATCGTGGACGCCGCCACGGGCGAGGTGCTCACCACCATCGACGGCGGCGGCGCGTACGTCCGCGACGTGGTCGCCTCCGACCTCGACGGCGACGGCGCCGCCGAGGTGGCCGTGGCCACCGACAAGGTCCGCGCGTACGAGGGCACCGGCGCCCTGAAGTGGGAGTGGGCCGCACCCGCGGAGATCGGCACCCCGGCCTTCGCCGACCTGTCGGCCTCCGAGGGCAAGGTCTACGCCCAGTACCAGACCCGGGGCATGGGCCCGGCGAGCCCCGCCGTCCCCGTGGGCGGGGTCGGGCTGAACGGCGCGGACGGTTCGGTCGCCTGGTCGTTCGCCCAGAAGGCGCCCGCCACCGGCACCACCGGCGCCGTCCTGGGCATCCCGCTGCGCGCCGGCACCTTCGCCGGCCCGGGCATCCCCTACGCCGGCGGCCACGCGGTCGTCTTCACCTACGTGGTCCGCGGCGACTCCGCCCAGACCCCGCCGAACCAGCTGGCCACCATGGTCCAGATCCGCGACAGCCGCACCGGCGAGGTGCTGCACGAGTCCAAGGCGGGCGGCTACGCCACCCTGGCCAACTGGTACACGGCTCCCGAGGGCCTGATCGGCAGCAGCCTCGTCTCCCTGCGCGCCTACACCGGAGACCCGACGGCCTTTCAGCAGGTCCTCACGCTCGCCGAGATCCGCAGCAGCGCCCTGGTCACGGGCCCGGACGGCCGGCGCCTCGTCGTGGCGGGCGGCGAGACCTTCGCGTCCGTCTACGACGCGTCGATCCTCACGTCCGGCGCCCGCTACCCGGCGGCCGCCGCCACCCACAACGCCCTGGGCGCCCGCGAGTTCCTCGCCGCCGACCTCGACGGCGACGGGCGCGAGGAGGTCGTCCTGCTGAACTGGGACGGCTACGGCGCGGACCGCGCCGCCGCGCTCACCGGCAGCGCGGTGAGCGGCTCGTACACCGCGCTCCGGTCGATGATCACGCTGACCGTCGACAAGGCCTGATCCGGCGGGACCGCCCCGTACGCCCGCCGTCCCCTTCCCGTGAGCGCGAAGGGGACGGCGGGCGTGCGGCGGAGCCCGTCGCGCGCGGGACCCGAGCCGGACGCGGGCCCGCGTCCGGGCGCACAGGAGCGGGCGTTAGTCTGTTGCGCCTCATGCACACGGCACACCCACCCAGCACCACCGGCCCGGCCGCTCCGGCCCCGCTGCTCCGTCTGCACCTGCTCGGCGGCTTCCGGGTGACCCGTGACGGCGGCCCGCCGCTCGCCGACCGCTGGCCCCGGCCCAGTGCCCGGGCCCTGGTCAAACTGCTCGCGGTCGCGCCCGGCCACCGGCTCCACCGCGACCAGGCGATGGAGGCGTGCTGGCCCGGCGCGGACCGGAAGGCGGCCCTCGGGAGCCTGCGCGTGGCCCTGCACGCCGCCCGGCGCGCGCTGGAGCCGGAGCTGGCGCCGCGCGCCGCCTCCTCGTACCTCACCGGCGACGGCGCCATGCTCCGGCTGGAGCCGGACACCGTGTGGGTCGACGCCGACCACGCCGAGCGGCTCGCCGCCGAGGCCCTGGAGCGGGGGCGCGCCGACGGGCTCGCCGAGGCCCTCGCCGCGTTCACCGGCGAGCTGCTGCCCGAGGACCGGTACGCCGACTGGGCCGGGGAGCGCCGGCGGCGGATCGGCGAGCTCCGCGACCGGCTGCGGCTGGCGCACGGGACCGCGCTGCTGGAGAAGGGCGCCGCCGAGGAGGCGGCCGACGCGGCCCGGGAGGTCCTCGCCGCCAGTCCCGCCGAGGAACGCGCCCACCAGCTGCTGATCGGCGCCTATCTGCGGCAGGGGCTGCGGCGCCAGGCGATCGCGCAGTTCCACGCCTGCCGCGAGGCCCTCGACGCCGAGCTGGGCATCCGGCCCGGTCCGCGGACCGAACGGCTGCATCTGCTCGCCCTCGACGGGCCGGGCGGCGGGGCGTGGACCGCCCGGCCGTCCGGCACCGCCCTGCCCCCCGCGCTCCGCACGCCGCCGCCCGGTCCGCTGCACGGCCGCGCGAGCGCCCTCGCGGAACTCCTCTCCCCCGACGCGTGCCCCGTGCAGCTCCTCGGCGGGGAGGCGGGCCTCGGCAAGACCCGGCTGGTCACGGAGGCCGCGCGGCGCGCCGCCGAGGAGGGTGCCGCGGTGCTGTGGGGCGCCGGTCACGACGCCGAGGGGCACACCCCGTACGGGGCGTTCGTCGAGGCGCTCGACGGCTGGCTCGCGGACCGGCCGGCCGCCGAACGCGCCCGCGCCGGCGCCGACTACCCGGAGCTCGCCGCGCTCCTGCCGTCCCTCGGCCGCACCGGCTCGGACGCCGCCCGCAGCCCCGAGGAGGAGCGCGACCGCCTCTTCGCCGCCACCGCCGCCCTGCTGCGCGACCTGGCCGCCACCGCGCCCGTGCTCGTCGTCCTCGACGACCTGCACGCCGCCGACGCGGGCTCCTTCCACCTGCTCGGCCATCTCGCCCGGCGCTCGGCCGGCGCCCTGCGCTTCGCCGTGACCTACCGCCCGGAGGAGCTGCCCGAGGACGATCCCCGCCGTGCCGTGCTCGCCTCCCTGCGGCGCGCGGGTCTGGCCCGGGACGTCGCTCTGGACCGGCTCGTACGGGACGACTGCCTGGCCCTCGCGGCCGGCGTGCTCGGTCTGCCGCCGGGGGCGCCGGTGCCGGAACGGGTGTGGGACCTGTCGCTGGGCAACCCGCTCTTCGCGCTGGAGCTGGCCCGCGAGCTGAGGGACGGCGGGGGGAGCGGGACGCCCCGGGGCGTGCGGGAGCTCGTCGCGGCGCGGCTGTCCCGGCTCGCGCCCGCCGCGCGGGGCGTCGTCGAGGTCGTCGCCGTCGCCGGGGGGCACGCGGCGCTCTCCGAGGTCCTGGACGTCGCCTCCTCCCCCGCGCTCTCCCCGGGGGGCGGGCTCACCGCCGCCGAGGCCGCCGCCGGAGCGGAGGCCGCGGTCTCCGCGGCGGTCCTCACCGAGCGCGACATCGTTGTCGACGGCCGCACCGTGGACGGTCTCGCCTTCCGTCATCCGCTCGTCCGGCTGACCTGCCGCGAGCGGCTCACCGCCGCCCGCCGCCGGGTGCTGCACGCCGCCTACGCGGACGCCGTGCGCAGTCGCCGTCCCGACGCCGTCGACACGCTCGCCGCGCACCTCACCCGGGCCGGTGACCCGCGCGCCACCGCGTATCTGCGGCAGGCCGCCGAGCGGGCCGCGGCGCTCTACGCCAACGACACCGCCGACCGCTACTACACGGAGCTGACCGACCGGCTGGACTCGCTGGCCGCCGAGGCCGCCTGGGCGCGCATCGACCGCGGGGCCGTACTGCGGCGGATGGGCCGCTTCGAGGAGGCGGCGGCCGTGCTGCGCGAGGCCGTGGCGGACCTCCGGCGGCGCGGCGACGAGGACGGCCTGGTCCTGGCCACCGGGCGCCTCGCGGAGGTGCTCGTCGGCCTGCGGAAGGCCCGGGAGGGCCTGGACCTGCTCGGCGCGCGGCCGCCGGCCGCCGGCGTCCGGCCCGAGTCCGCCGCCGCCCACCACGGCAGCCGGGCCCTGGCCCTGCTGGTGCTGGGCCGTTACGAGGAGGCGAGGGACGCGGCCGGGGTGGCGACCGCGTACGCGGATCAGGTCGTGAGCGCCGAGCGACGGGCCCTGCTGGCCCGCGGCCTGTCCCTGCGGGCGACCTCGCTCGCGCTGGCCGGGCGGTTCGCCGAGGCGGGGCCGGTGGCCGAGGAGGCGCTTCCGCACGCCGAGGCGTTCGGCGAGCCATGGCTGCTGGGGTCGGTGCTGTCCGTGCTGCGCGAGCAGGCCCGCCGGTCCGGCCGGCTGCGCGAGGCCGTCGCCACCGGCCGGCGCGCGCTGGCCCTCTCCGAGCGGACCGGCGACCGGTCGGGCGTCGCCTTCGAGCAGGCCAACCTCTCCGAGCTGCACCTCATGCTGGAGGAGACGGCCGAGGCCGCCGAGCTGGCCCGGGCGGCCGTACGCGCTCCGTCCGGCCGGTCGACCCCGTACGCCCAGGTGGCCCTGGCCCGGGTCCTGATGCGCGGCGGGGACGGCGATCCCGGGGAGCTGTGCCGGTCCGCCCTCGCCGCGGCGCGGGACAACGCCGACCGGCAGGCCGAGAACGAGGCGCGCACCGCGCAGGCCGAGTGGTCGGTCCGCTCCGGCCGGCCCGACGAGGCGCTGGTGCTGCTCGGCCGGGTCACGGGCCACACCCACGTCACCGCGTGGGCGCACCTGGCGGCCGGCCGGTGGGACCGGGCGGTGGCGCTGGCCCGGGCGGAGGCCGAGCGCGCGGCCCGGACGGGGGAGCGGATCGCGGAGACCGAGGCCCGTACCGTCCACGCCGCCGCGCTCGCCGCGCGCGGTGACGCCGCCCGGGCGGAGGAGGCGTTCGCGAAGGCCGCGCGCCTGGCCGAATCGCTTCCCTACCCGGCGGCCGTCCGCAGGCTCCAGGAGGTCCGGGCGCTCGGCGGCTGACCCCGGCCGCCGGGGGTCCCGGCCCCGCGCGGGCTTCTCCCGCCGCACGGCGGCGCGGGCCGCGATCGCGCCGAGGATGCCGCTTTCGCGCCGTACCGCGCCGTCACCGGCCGTGACAGCATGGTCACCATGACGAGCAGCGGTCCCTCACCGTCCGGCGCACGCCCCCTCGCCACCGGCCCCGGCCGGGCCCGGCCCCGCTCCGCCGCTCCGCTGACCGTGGGGGCCGAGGAGGAGTACCTGCTCGTCGATCCCGTCTCCCGCGAGGTGAGCGCCGACGCCGAGAAGGTGGTGGCCGAGGCCGCGCGCGAGCTCGGCGACCGGGTGGGGCCGGAGCTCACCCGGTACCAGGTCGAGACCCGCACCGACCCGCACACCGGTCTGTCCGACCTCGCCGACCAGCTCCGCGGGACGCGGCACGCCGTCGCGCGCGCCGCCGCGCGCCGGGGTCTGCGCGTCGTCTCCACCGGGACCCCCGTCCTCGCGCCGCCCGGTCCGCCGCCGCTGACCGACGACCCCCGCTACGCCCGGAGCGCCGCGACGTTCCGCGCCCTGGACGACGAGCAGGTCGCCTGTGCCTGCCACATCCACGTCGGGGTCCCCGACCTGGCCACCGCGCTGCGGGTCAGCAACCACCTGCGCCCGTGGCTCCCGCTCCTGATCGCCCTCACGGCCAACTCCCCGTACTGGGCGGGGCGGGACACCGGTTACGCGAGCTGGCGCACCACGCTCTGGGGCCGCTGGCCGGTCGCCGGTCCCCCGCCGTACTTCGAGTCCCCCGCCCACTTCGAGGACCTCGTGGCCGGTTTCCTCGCCACCGGCTCCGTCATGGACCGCGGCGGCCTGTACTGGGACATCAGGCCCTCCCACCACCTGCCCACCCTGGAGGTCCGGGCGGCCGACGCCACCGCCACCGCCGACGACACCGTGCTCCTCGCGGGCCTCGTGCGCGCCCTGGTCGCCACCGCCCTGACGGCCGACGCCGCGGGGGAACCCGCGCCCCGGCCGCGCCCCGAGGAGCTGCGGGCCGCCTGCTGGCGCGCGGCCCGCGACGGCCTCGCCGGCCGGGCCGTCGACCTGTCCACCGGCCGTCTGGCACCGGCCGCCGCCCAGGTCGACGAGCTCCTGGCCCGTCTCCGGCCCGCCCTCGACGACCACGGCGACACCGCGCTCGTCCACGCCCTCTGGGCGCGGCTGCGCGCCCGGGGCGGCCGCGCCGACGCCCAGCGCGCCGCCTACCGGCGCCGCGCCCGCCTCACCGACGTCGTCGACCACCTGATCTCCGTCACCGCCGGCGGTGACGCCTGACGCGGCCGGCGGGCCGGTCACAGGGCGCTGACGATGTCCTCCACGCGGTCCCTGGCGTCGCCGAAGAGCATGGCGGTGTTGGGGCGGAAGAAGAGGGGGTTGGGGACGCCGGCGTAACCGGAGGCCATCGAGCGTTTGAAGACGATGACCTGGTCGGCCTCCCAGACGGTGAGGACGGGCATGCCGGCGAGGGGGCTGGCCGGGTCCTCGGCGGCGGCCGGGTTGACGGTGTCGTTGGCGCCGATCACGAGGACGACGTCGGTGTCGGCGAAGTCGCCGTTGATCTCGTCCATCTCCAGGACGATGTCGTACGGCACCTTGGCCTCGGCGAGGAGGACGTTCATGTGGCCGGGGAGGCGGCCGGCGACGGGGTGGATGCCGAAGCGGACGTCGACGCCCTTGGCGCGGAGCTTGGAGACAAGTTCGGCCACCGGGTACTGGGCCTGGGCGACGGCCATGCCGTAGCCGGGGGTGATGACGACCGAGCGGGCGGCGCCGAGGAGTTCGGCGGCGGCCCGGGCGGTGATCTCCTGGTGCTCGCCGAGGTCGGCGGCGGAGCCGGCCGGGGCCTCGACGCCGAAGCCGCCGGCGAGGACGGCGAGGAAGGAGCGGTTCATCGCCTTGCACATGAGGTAGCTGAGGTAGGCGCCGGAGGAGCCGACGAGGGCGCCGGTGACGATCAGCAGGTCGTTGCCGAGGAGGAAGCCGGAGGCGGCGGCCGCCCATCCGGAGTAGCTGTTGAGCATCGACACGACGACGGGCATGTCGCCGCCGCCGATGGAGGCGACCAGGTGCCAGCCGAGCGCCAGCGCGAGGACCGTCGCCGCGACGAGCGGCCAGAGGGCGGGCGCGGCGGTGAACCGGACGGCCAGGGCGGCGAGGAGGACGAGCGCGCCGAGGTTGAGGACGTTCCTGCCGGGGAGCATGAGCGGCCTGGAGGCGATCCGGGCGGCGAGCTTGAGGTAGGCCACGATCGAGCCGGTGAAGGTGACCGCGCCGATGAAGACGCCGATGAGGACCTCGGCGTGGTGGATGCCGAGGAGGCCGACGGCGTCGAGGGCGGCGGCCTCGGGGCCGTCGGGGCGGTGCTCCACCTCCAGGTAGCCGTTCCAGCCGACGAGGACGGCGGCGAGGCCGACGAAGGAGTGGAGCAGCGCGATCAGTTCGGGCATGCCGGTCATCTCGACGCCCCGGGCGCGCCACAGGCCGATGAGCGCGCCGGCGAGCAGGGCGGCGGCGAGCAGGCCGGCGGCGCCGGCGCCGATGCCCCGGTCGGCGGCGAGGACGAGGGTGGCGACGAGGGCGACGCCCATGCCGAGCATGCCGAAGGCGTTGCCGAGGCGGGCCGATTCGTGCTTCGAGAGGCCGGCGAGGGCGAGGATGAACAGCAGGGCGGCGACGAGGTAGGCCGCCTGTGCGGCGTGGGTGGCGGACATGTCAGCTCCTGGTGAACATTCCGAGCATGCGGCGCGTCACCGCGAAGCCGCCGAAGACGTTGATGCCCGCGAGCAGGACGGCGACGGCCGCGAGCACGGTGACGAGGGTGCCGCCGTGGCCGATCTGGAGCAGCGCGCCGACGACGATGATCCCGGAGATCGCGTTGGTCACCGACATCAGCGGGGTGTGCAGGGCGTGGTGCACGTGCCCGATCACGTAGTAGCCGATCACGACGGCGAGGACGAAGACCGTGACGTGGGGCAGGAGCGCGGCGGGGGCGAGGGCGACGGCGAGGAAGAGCGCGAGGGCGGCGAGGGCGACGCCGGTGAAGCGGCGCCCCGCCGTCATGGGCTCCTTCGCCGGCGGGACGGGCCGCGGGGAGGCGGCGGTGGCCGCGGGGGCGGCGGAGACCGGGACGGGCGGCGGCGGCCAGGACGGCTCGCCGTCGCGCACGACGGTGATCGAGCGCTGCACGGGGTCGTCCTGATCGAGGATCAGGACGCCGTCCTTGCCGGGGGTCAGCAGCGCGAGGAGGTTGAGGAGGTTGGTGCCGTAGAGCTGGGAGGCCTGGGCGGGCAGGCGGCCGGCGAGGTCGGTGTAGCCGAGGATCGTCACGCCGTTCTCCGTGACGGTCCGCTCCCCCGGTACGGTGCCGGCCACGTTGCCGCCGTTGGCGGCGGCCATGTCCACGATGACCGAGCCCGGCTTCATGGAGGCCACCATCCCGGCGGTGATCAGGCGGGGGGCGGGGCGGCCGGGGATCAGGGCGGTGGTGACGACGATGTCGGCGGCGCGGCACTCCTCGGCGTAGAGGGCGGCCTCGCGCGCCTTGTAGTCGTCGCCCATCTCCTTGGCGTAGCCGGTCGCCGAGACCTCGGTCTCGGGGGACTCGATCGCCAGGTACTCGCCCCCCAGCGAGCGGACCTGGTCGGCCACTTCGGGGCGGGGGTCGGTGGCCCGGACGACGGCGCCGAGCGAGCCGGCGGTGCCGATCGCGGCGAGGCCGGCGACGCCCGCGCCGACGACGAGGACCCTGGCCGGCGGCACCTTGCCGGCGGCGGTCACCTGGCCGGTGAAGAACCGGCCGAACTCGTGGGCCGCCTCCACGACGGCCCGGTAGCCCGCGATGTTCGCCATCGACGACAGGACGTCCATCGACTGGGCGCGGCTGATGCGGGGCACCGCGTCCATGGACAGGACGGTGAGCGGGCGCCGGCCCAGCTCCTCGACCGCCGCCGGGTCGGTGGCGGGGGCGAACATCGCGATCACGGTGGTCCCGGGCCTCATCCGGTCCAGCCGCCGCGCCTCCGGGGCGTTCACCCCGAGCACCACGTCCGCCGCCGTCGCCTCGCCGACGCGCGCCCCGGCCTCCTCGTAGGCGCGGTCGGTGAAGCCCGCCGCTGCGCCCGCGCCGGGGTCGACGACGACGTCGTACCCGAGTCCGCGGATCCTCTCCACCGTGGCGGGCGTGGCCGCCACCCGTCGTTCGCCGGTCCGTGTCTCCCTGAGGACTCCGACCTTCACCAGGCTCCTCCGTTCGCCGCTCTCGCCCCCACCTTGGCCCCCGCGGGCGACTCCGGGAAGAAGGCTCGCGCGCGGTCGTCCTTATGCTGCCCGCCGGGACGGCGGAGCGGTTGCGGGGGCGGCCGGTGCGCCGGGCCGGGGGGCGGGTCCGCTTCCGTGGGGGAGGACGAAGGTTGTTCACGTATATGAATGTGGCGGGTGGGCGGGCTAGGGTGGGGCGGACCGGCGCGGGCCGGTCGGGATTTCGGACGTGAAGATCTGACCTGGCGGTGTACATGACCCTGTTCGACATGCCCCTCGACCGGCTCCGTGAGTACCGGAGCGGGTCGGTGGAGCCGGAGGACTTCGACGCGTTCTGGGCGAAGACGCTGGGCGAGGCGCGGGAGCACGGGCTGGACGCGCGGTTCGAGCGGGTGGCGACGGGGCTCTCGACGGTGGAGACGTACGACGTGACGTTCTCCGGGTTCGGCGGGCAGCCGGTCAAGGGGTGGTTCGTCGTCCCGGCCGGGGTCACCGAGCCGGTGCCGGTGGTCGTGGAGTTCCTGGGGTACGGCGGCGGGCGCGGGCTGGCGCACAGTCACCTGCTGTGGGCCTCGGCCGGGTTCGCGCACTTCGTGATGGACACCCGCGGGCAGGGCAGCGGCTGGGCGCCGGGCGACACCGCGGACCCGGTGGGCAGCGCGCCGGCGTTCCCGGGGTTCATGACGCGGGGCGTGGAGGCCCCGGAGACGTACTACTACCGCCGGCTGTACACGGACGCGGTGCGCGCGGTGGAGGCGGCCCGGTCGCATCCGCTGGCGGACGCGGCCCGCACCGCGGTCACCGGGATCAGCCAGGGCGGCGGCATCACGATCGCCGTCTCGGGGCTGGTGCCGGACCTGGCGGCGGTCGCGCCGGACGTGCCGTTCCTCTGCGACTTCCCGCGCGCGACGACGGTCACCGACCGCACGCCCTACCGGGAGATCGGCAACTACCTGAAGACGCACCGGGGCCGGCTGGAGAGGGTGCGGGAGACGCTCGCCTACTTCGACGGGGTGCACTTCGCGTCCCGGGCGACCGCGCCCGCGCTGTTCTCCACCGCGCTGGAGGACCAGACGTGCCCGCCGTCGACGGTGTTCGCCGCGTTCAACGCGTACGCGCACGAGGACAAGGCGATCGAGGTCTACGACTTCAACGACCACGAGGGCGGCGGCGCGTTCCAGCAGGCCGCGCAGTTGCGCTGGCTTCCGGAGCGGCTCCGCGCCCGATAACCCCTCCCTTGGTCTGGACCTGTCACGCGGAGGGCGTCAAGCTGGGCGCATGGACTTGGAGTTGCGGCATCTGAAGACGGTCCGGGCCATCGCGGAGGCGGGCAGCCTCACCCGCGCGGCCACCGCCCTCGGACTGGCGCAGCCCGCCCTGAGCGCCCAGCTCAAGCGGATCGAACGGGCCCTGGGCGGGCCCCTGTTCACGCGCGGCCGGGACGGCGTGCGGGCCACCGCCCTGGGCGATCTGGTCCTGGACCGGGCCCGGGTGGTGCTGCCCGCCGTCTGCGAACTCCAGGAGGAGGCCGTCCGGTTCGCCCGGGACGGCGCCGCGGGGTACCGGCTCGGCGGGACCCACGGGCCGCTCCTCGGCGGCCTCGTGGACCGGCTCGCCCGGGCCGAGCCGGACGTGCGGGTGACCACGTACACCTCCTGGTCGGAGCGGGAGGTGGCCTGCGGGGTGGTGGCCGGGCGGCTCGACTTCGCGCTCGTCGGCGTCTGCGGCGAGAGCCCGCCGCCCGAGGCGGGGCGGCTCGCCTGGACGGAGGTGGCCCGCGACCCGGTGTACGTGATGCTGGCGACCGGCCATCCGCTGGCCTCCCGCCCGCAGGTCGCGCTCGCCGAACTCGCCGCCGAGGACTGGGCGGACGTGCCCGGCGACGGCTGCTTCGGCGACTGCTTCGCCGCCGCGTGCGTGCGGGCCGGCTTCACCCCGGCCCGGGTGTACGAGACGGACACCGCCTCCTGCGTCCACCTGGTCCAGGTGGGCCGGGCGGTGGGCCTGTGCCGGGCGACCTTCCCGGCCACCCCCGGCGTCGTGACCCGCCCCCTGGCCGGCGCCCCGCTCCTCTGGCGCCACCTCCTCGGCTGGCACCCGGAGGGCCGCGCGGCCGGCCGCGCCGCGGCCGTGCTCGCCCACGCGCGCGACGCCCACGCGGAGGCCCTGGCCCGCAGCGCGGGCCGGACGGCGGACGCGGCCGTCTGAGGCCCCGCCCCCGGCGGTCCGGGGACGCGGGGCCATAACGCGGGGGAAGGGGCCGTCCGGGAGCTCCCCCGGAGGCGGCGCCGTTCCTACGGTTCTCGGCAGATCCCCCACCGAGAACCGAGGAGACTCCCCATGCTCCGACGACACGCCCGCGCGGCGTGTACCGCGCTGGCCGCCGCCGGGATGGTGCTGGCCGGGCTTCAGACCGGATCCGCCACCGCCGCGCAGCCCTCCCCCGGCACCGGGCCCGCCGTCCAGAGCGCCGCCCGGGCGCTCGGGGCGGACGGGGCCCGGCCCGAGCTGCTCGCCGCCATGGGCCGCGACCTGGGGCTGACCCGGGCGCAGGCCGAGCGCCGCCTCGTGAACGAGGCCGAGGCGGGCGCCACCGCCGCCCGGCTGCGCGACCGGCTCGGCGGCTCCTTCGCCGGCGCCTGGGTCGCGGGCGCCGAGTCCGGCTCCCTGACCGTGGCCACCACCCGCGCCGCCGACCTCGCCGCGATCCGGGAGGCCGGGGCGACGGCCCGGCTCGTCCGGCACGACCTGGCCGCGCTGGAACGGGCCAAGGAGGCCCTGGACCGGGCGGCGACCGCCGACGCGCCGGTGCGGTACGTGGACGTGCGCGCCAACGCGCTGGTCGTCGAGGAGACCAGGGCCGGTGCCGGCGCGCGGCTCGCGGCGGAGACCGGCGTGGCGCGGGAGCTGGTGCGGGTGGTGCGGTCCGCCGAGGCGCCGCGCCCGCTCTACGACATCCGGGGCGGCGACGCGTACTACATGGGCGGCGGCGGGCGCTGCTCGGTCGGCTTCGCGGTGACCCGGGGCACCACCCAGGGCTTCGCGACGGCGGGCCACTGCGGCCGGGCCGGCCAGTCCACCAGCGGCTACAACCAGGTCGCGCAGGGCACGTTCCAGGCGTCCGTCTTCCCGGGCAACGACATGGCGTGGGTCGCGGCCAACAGCAGCTGGACCGCGACGCCGTACGTCAAGGGCGCCGGCGGCGCCAACGTGCAGGTGACGGGCTCGGTGCTGCAGCCGGTCGGTTCCTCGGTGTGCCGCTCCGGCTCGACGACGGGCTGGCACTGCGGCACGATCCAGCAGCACAACACGAGCGTCACCTACCCGGAGGGCACGATCAGCGGGGTGACCCGGACGACCGTGTGCGCCGAGCCGGGCGACTCGGGCGGCTCGTACATCTCCGGCAGCCAGGCGCAGGGCGTGACCTCGGGCGGCTCGGGCAACTGCTCCAGCGGCGGCACCACCTACTTCCAGCCGCTGAACCCGATCCTGTCGGCCTACGGCCTGACGCTGAAGACGACCGGCACCGACCCGGGCCCCGGCCCCGGCCCGGGCGAGCCGGAGCCGGGCGGCACGTGGAAGGCGGGCACGGTGTACGCGGCCGGCGCCACCGTCACGTACGGCGGCTCCACCTACCGCTGCCTCCAGGCCCACCAGGCCCAGGCCGGCTGGGAGCCGCCGAACGTCCCGGCGCTCTGGCAGCGGGTCTGACACCGGGAGCGTCCGCGTCCCCGGCGCCCCGGAAGGGGGCGCCGGGGACGGTCGTCCTTCGGTCCCTCAGGCCCCGACGTACTCGAACACCCCGCCCTGGGGGTGCCGGAGGACCGCGCGGCGGCCGTTCGGGGCGGGCGACGGGGGCGCCACGACCTCCGCGCCCGCCGCCACCGCCTCCGCGACGGCCGCGTCGAGGTCGGGCACGGTCAGGGTGGCCGCCACCCCCGCGACCCGCCGGACGGCCTCGTCCGGACCGCTGAACAGCAGGAAGGGGCCGACGCCCGCCAGGTCGACGCCGGCGAAGGAGAAGCGGGAGGCGCCGCTTCCCGTCAGCTTCTCGTAGAAGGGCACGGCGGCGTCCAGATCCTCGACGCGCTGTCGTATCACCACGGATTCGATCGTCATGACCCCATCCTCCCCCGGGCGCGCGGAGGGTGACGGCGGATCAGGAGGAACGGCCCTCCAGGGCCGCCGCGTAGGCGTCGTCGGGGTCGAGGTGGCGGAGCTCCTCGGCGATGAGTTCCGCGGTCGTGCGGACCTTGAGGGCCATGACGCGGCTCGGCTGACCGGGGATGGCGAGGTGGGCCACCGGGCCCTCGGGGCGGTCGATGCGGACCTCGCCCTGCGGGGTGCCCATCCGGACGGCGGTGACGACCGGGCCCTCGGAGACGATCCGCTCCACCGGGACGCCGAGCCGGACCTCGAACCAGCGGGCCAGCAGCTCGGCGCTGGGGTTGGCCTCCTCGGCCTCCACCGCGGCCGAGACGACGTCCGTCCCGGCCTGGTCGAGGGCGGCGGCCAGCATGGAACGCCAGGGGGTGAGCCGGGTCCAGGCGAGGTCGGTGTCCCCGGGGGCGTACGAGGCGGCCCGGGCGCTCAGCGCGCCGAGCGGGTCCTCGACCGCGTACGCGTCGGTGATCCGCCGCTGGGCGAGGGCGCCGAGCGGGTCCTTGGAGGGGACGGCCGGCGCGTCCACCGGCCACCACACGACGACGGGGGCGTCGGGCAGCAGCAGCGGCAGCACCACGGAGTCGGCACGGGCGCCGAGTTCGCCGTGGAGGCGGAGCAGCACCGTCTCGCCGGAGCCGGCGTCGGTGCCGAGGCGGACCTCGGCGTCGAGCCGGGTCACGTGGCGCTCGCGGGGCGAGAGCGCCCGGCGCCGGATGACCACGAGGGTGCGCGAGGGGTGTTCCTTCGACGCCTCGTTGGCGGCCCGCACGGAGTCGTAGGCGTTCTCCTCGTCGGTGACGATCACCAGGGTGAGGACGACGCCGACGGCGGGGGTGCCGACGGCCCTCCGGCCCTCCAGGATCGCCTTGTTGATCGCGCTGGAGTTGGTGTCCGTGAGATCGATCTTCATTGCCCCGCGTCCGTCCCTTCCTCTGTGACGAGCCTATCGCCCCCGCGGGTTCACCGGTCGTCCGGCTCCTCGGTGCCGTCGCCCGCCGGGGACAGGTCGGCCTCGGTGGCGGCGGCCGCCGCCGCCCGGTTCTGGGCGCGGCGTCCGACCACGGCCGCGGCGGCGATCGCCGTGCCGGCGAAGGCGACGGCCACCACCCAGGGGCGGTCGAGGACGTGGCCGGTGGCGTGGTCCAGGGAGTAGCGGCCGGCGCCGGTGATGCCGATGGCGGCGGCGGTGAAGCCGAGGAAGGCCGGGTACTCGTAGCCGCCGGCCTGGGCGAAGAAGCCGGCCGGGGCGTGCACCGAGACGGCGCCCGCCATGGCTCCGGCGGCCGCCGCGCCGGCGGCGGGGGTGGCGAGGCCGAGGGCGAGCAGCACGCCGCCGCCCGCCTCGCCGAGGCCCGCGGCGACGGCGGACTCGCGGGGCGGGTGGAAGCCCATGGCCTCCATCGCCTTGCTGGTGCCCTCGATCCCTCCGCCGCCGAACCAGCCGAGGAGCTTCTGGGTGCCGTGCGCGGCGAGCACGGCACCGGTGCCGACCCTCAGCACGAGCAGCCCGAGGTCGCGCCGGTTGGGGTGAGCCATGACGTTCTCCAGATGCGGGAGGGGACGCGTACCCCTCCACTGTCGGCGCGCGGCGCCTCTCCCGCCGCCCGGGACGCCGCCCGCTACTCCCCTTGAGTCATCTTTTGCGGCGTTTGCCCGGCATTGCTTGACTGGCGTCGACCCTCCGGGGTCGAGCGGACGGCACGGGCCGAGGCGCTCTTCCCCGGCTCCCGCGCCGGGGCGTTCGCGCGCGGCGGCGGGCGGAAGGGGACGGACGGAAGGTGACAGGCCCCATGAACCGAAGGAGACGGACCCCATGACGCGGACACAGGACAGGCCGCACGACCGATCCGTGCGGAGCGACGTGCCGCCCGGCCCGCTGGGGACGCTCGCCGGGGCGGCCTGGCAGGCCCTGCTGCTGGCCGGGATCGCGGCCCTCGTGCTCGGCGTGCTGGTGCTGGTGTGGCCGGGCGCCTCGCTGGTCGCGGCCGGTGTGCTCTTCGGCCTCTACCTGCTCTTCAGCGGCGTGACGCAACTGGTCGCCGCCTTCGGCACGCACGCCACCACCTCGCTGCGGGTGATGGCCTTCATCAGCGGCGCCCTGTCGATCCTGCTGGGCCTGTTCTGCTTCCGGGGCGCGACGCAGTCGATCCTGCTGCTGGCGCTGTGGATCGGCATCGGCTGGCTCTTCCGCGGCATCACGCAGACCGTGGCGGCGGCCTCCGACCCGGCGATGCCGGCCCGGGGCTGGCAGGTCTTCCTCGGCCTCGTCAGCGCCCTCGCCGGAGTGGTGCTGATCGTCTCCCCGCTGGAGTCGGTCGCGGTGCTGACCCTGCTCGGCGGGATCTGGCTGCTGGCGGTCGGCGCGGCCGAGATCGTCACCGCCCTCATGGTCCGCTCCCGGGCCGGGGACCTGCCGCCCGGCGCCTGATCCGCCCGCTGTGCTCCCGCTCGTCCGGTCCGCCGTCCGCCCGATCTCCGGGCGGACGGCGGACCGGCTCGATCCGTGCGCTAGATTTTGCCGGTCCATGACCGTCGATCGCTCGCGATCACCACTCTCCGGAGCCGGCTTCCCATGACCGACATCGTCAACGGCCTCGGCCGTGCCACCGCCTACGGCGCCCTCGGCGTGGTCCTGCTGATCCTCGGCATCGTCCTGGTGGACGTCCTGACCCCGGGCAAGCTGGGCCGGCAGATATGGGAGGACCGCAACCGCAACGCGGCCGTCCTGCTGAGCTCCGCCCTGCTCGGCATCGGCGGGATCGTCTTCACCTCCATCTGGACCACCTACGACAACTTCGGCAAGGGCCTGGCCTCCACGGCCGCCTTCGGCCTCCTGGGCCTGGTGATGATGGCCGTCGCGTTCCTGGTGGTGGACCTGGTGACGCCCGGCAAGCTGGGCGCCACGCTGGTGGACCCGGAGCCGCACCCGGCGGTCTGGGTGACCGCCTCCTGCAACATCGCCGTCTCCGCGATCGTCTCCGCCTCGATCGCCTGACGCGCCCGGCCGCGCCCGCGGCCCCCGCCGGCCCGGTGTCCGTCCGCTCAGGACGGGCCCGGGCCGGCGGCCGTTCCGGCCGGTTCCACCTCCAGGAAGCGGCGGCCGCGGGGCCCCTTGTAGAGGAGCGCCTCCCAGCCGAGCCGGGCGAGCGCCGCGGCACACGCCTCCAGGGCCCCGGTCTCCTGTCCGGCGGCGCCGGAGCCGGGCGGTCCGAGCCACTCGACCACGGCGGTGGCCGGCCGCTCCCCCGCCCGCACCCGGTACCCGGTCGCCGTCCGCGCCCCGGCCGCGTCCACCGCCGACGGGGAGAGCCCGCCGGCCTCCAGGGCCAGGGCCACCGCCCGTACCGGCTGCCGGCGCTCCCACAGCGCCGGTACGTCCCCGGCGGCGCCCGGGGCGCCGGTCAGCCGGCGGATCTGCCGCAGCCCGTCGAGCGCGGACCGCACCTCGCGGGAGCGCTGCTCGGCGTCGCCCGTGAACGGCGGCCCGTCGCCCGTCGCCGCCTCGAACGCGCCCTCGCCGGCCGGGCCCCGGCTCACAGCAGCCGCCGGATCTCGCCGCGGACCCGGTAGAAGCCGCCCGCCGCCGGGTGCAGCGCCTCCACCACGAACCGCGCGCCGGGCTCCCGGATGGCGCGGGGGAACTGCACGTTCCACGACGGCTCGTAGCCGGGGCTGACCACCCGGACCCGGCTGCGGCCGCCCTCCAGGGCGCACTCGACCACGATCGAGCCGGCCGGGGCCTCGCCCGCGGCGCCGACGGAGGCGACGGAAGCGACGGCGGAGACGGTGGTCGCCGGGGTGTACGTGGGCAGCGCGGCGGCCAGCTTGACGTCGCGGACGACCGGGACGCTGCCCTGCTGGGCGGCCTCGATCGCCGCCTCGCTCGCGTCCACGCAGACGAGCGAGCCGTCGGTGGTCACCAGGTACAGCCGCTCGTCGCGGTACTGCATGGAGAGCGCGGAGCCGCCGCCGGTGCCCAGCTTCCACAGCCGGGTGCCGTCCTCGGCGAAGCAGTAGACGGAGGAGGCCGAGTCGCCCGCGAAGACGAAGCGCCCACCGGGCGAGGTGGCGCACGAGTACACCGTCGCGTCGCAGCCGTAGACGGCTTCGATCCGGCCGTCGCGCTTCGCCAGCCGCTGCACCTTGCGGTGGCCGGTGCCCGCGTAGACAGCGGTCTCCTCCTGCCAGCCGAAGAGCACCGCGCCGTCGGCGCGGGTGTGCCACAGCTCGCCCGAGCCGTCCGCGGCGTACGCGGTCACGCCGCTCGTGTCGCCGTAGTAGACCGCGCGGGCGTCCGCCCGGACCATCCAGGCGTACTCGCCGCGGCCGGAGCGGGACCACTGGTGCTCGTCCTCGTGGTCGATGACGGTGAGCCGGCCGGAGCGGTCGGCCACGTCGAGGACGCCCTCGTGGATGTCGAGCCAGAAGATGTCGACGTCGGCGGTGATGTCGTAGGCGGCGAACGGCAGCTTGGAGGAGAGGTCGTAGACCTTGCCGTCGTCACAGCCCGCGTAGATCCAGAAGTCGTCGGCGACCAGGCACTTCACGCCGTCCGGCAGGCTGAAGCGGGCCAGCACCTCGCCGCCGTGGGCCAGGGTGAAGACGTCCCCCGCCTGGTTGCCCACCCAGATGCGGTCCTCGTCCACGTGGATGCCGAAGGCGGCGGAGCCGGTGCGGAAGCGCCACAGGACGGGGGCGACCGCCCGGGCCGTGGAGGGCGCGGAGCTGACCGCCCGGCGGGTGACGGGCCGGGCGGCGCGCTGCCCGGGGACCGCCGGGGCGTAGCCCTTGCGGACCTTCTCGCCGATCTTCTTCGCCGCCGCGGCGTGGGCCTTCTCGGCGGTCGCGAAGGAGGAGCGCTGGGTCTGCCCGGCCGCCCCGATGCGGCCGTAACGGACCGCCACCTCCAGACCGTCGACGGTCACTTCGTAGAACTTGTGGGCACCGCCGCCGTCCTGCGACAGCTCCAGATAGGTCGTCGTCATGTTCCGAACGGTAGGCGCCGCCACTGACAACGGCCCGCCGCGGCGTCACGGCCGGGGGCGACGGGCCGGGTGACCGGTCCGCACCCGCGCTTCGCGGTGCGGACCGGTCCGTCCTCCGGCTCACGCCTCCGCGGGGGCGGCGGGCTCCGGGCGCTCGGTCAGCGCGATCCGGCCCTTGCGGAGGGTGGCGAGGCGCGGGGCCCGGCGGGCGAGGGCGCTGTCGTGGGTGACCATGACGAAGGTCAGGCCGTGTTCCCGCCAGATCCCTTCGAGGAGGTCGGCGATCTCGTCGCGGGTGGACTCGTCGAGGTTGCCGGTGGGTTCGTCGGCGAGGAGCACCTGCGGCCGCTTGACCAGCGCGCGGGCGATGGCGACGCGCTGCTGCTGGCCGCCGGAGAGTTCGGAGGGCAGGTGGCCGGCGCGCTCGCCGAGACCGACCGACTCCAGCGCCTCGGCGGCCCGGCGGCGGCGCTCGGCGGCCTTGACGCCGAGCGGGACGAGCGCGGTCTCCACGTTCTCCTGGGCGGTGAGCGTGGGGATGAGGTTGAAGCTCTGGAAGACGAAGCCGATGCGGCGGCCGCGGACGGCGGTGAGCCGGCTCTCGGAGAGCGTGGCGAGGTCGGTGCCGTCGAGGAGGACGCTGCCGGCGGTGGGGCGGTCGAGGCCGCCGAGCATCTGGAGCAGGGTGGACTTGCCGCCGCCGGTCGGGCCCTGGATGACGAGGCGGTCGCCCTGCGCGATCTTCAGGTCGATCCCCGCGAGGGCGTCGACCCTCGCCCGGCCGCGCCGGTACTCCTTGGTGACGCCGATGAGTTCGTACATGGATGGCACTCCTGGGGTGCGGGAGGTGGGACTCCCGCGGTACGGGAAGGGGGGCTTCGGTACGGGGCGGGCGGGGCCGCTACTCGACGCGGCGCAGCGCGTCGGCGGGGCGCAGCCGGGCGGCGCGCCAGGCGCCGAAGGCTCCGGCGACGAGGCCGCCGGCGAGGGCGAGGAGGACGGCGAGGCCCACCGTGGCGAGGCTGACGGGGGCGGTGAGCGCGATGTCGAGGCTGCGGCCGGTGGCGGTGCGCGCCAGGCCCGGCCCGCCGGGTCCGCCGCCGAGGACCATGCCGCCGCGTCCGCCGAACCCGCCGTCGGCGACGCCGAGTTCGGCGGTGAGGGTGGGGCCGGCGGCGGTGACGGCGTAGGCGCCGGCGAGACCGGCCGCGATGCCGAGGGCGCCGCCGACGACGCCGTTGACGAAGGCCTCGCCGACGACCTGGCGGGTGACGCGGCCGCTCTTCCAGCCGAGCGCCTTGAGGGTGCCGAACTCGCGGACGCGGCGGCTGACGGCGGAGGAGGTGAGGAGGCCGGCGACGAGGACGGCGGCGAGCAGGACGGCGTACGAGAGCCACCTGCCGACGCCGGCGGCGAGCCCCGCGGCGGTGTCGAGGGAGCCGGAGACCGTCCGGGCGAGGTCGGCGGAGGTGGTGACGGTGGTGCCGGGGACGTTCTTCTGGACGGCTGCCTTGACGGCGTCGATCTTCGTCGAGTCGGTGGCCCGGACGTAGACGGTGGTGACCTTGCCGGCCGAGCCGGAGAGGGTCTGCGCCCGCTTCAGCGGGAGGTAGACCTGGGCGGCGGACTGGCCGCTGTCGGCGGTGACGATGCCGATGACCTCGAACGTCACGCCCTTGACGGTGAGTTCGTCGCCGACGGCGAGGCCCTGCTGCTGGGCGTAGGCGCTGTCGACCACGACGACGGCGGCGTCGGTCTCGGTGGTCCTGAAGGTGCGGCCCCCGCTGAGGGTGGAGGTGGTGAGGGGGCCGAGGTCGGGGGCGGTGACGTCGGTGCCGTAGAGGGTGAAGGAGTCGACGTCGAAGGCGGCGCCGCCGCCGGTGACGGTGTCGCCGGGGCCGCCCGGGCCGGAGCCCTGCCCCTGCGTCCGGCCTTCGCCGCGCTGGATCTCGCCGCGCCGGAACTCGCCGTCGATCTTCAGGTTGACGAGGCTGAGGCCGCCCACCGCCCGGTCGACGCCGGGCTGCCGCGCGACGGTGGCGACGGTGGAGTCGGCGAGGGTCTGGAGGCCCTGGACCATGAGCCGGTCGCTGCTCTGCTCCTCGCCGTCGCCCCGGCCCTGGAACTCGAACCGGGGCCGGGCCGGCCGCGCGCCCTCGGCGGGCCGCTCCTGGGCCTTGGTCACCGTGAGGTCCGTGCCGAGTCCGTAGAGGGATTCGAGGACCTTGCCCTGGGCCTGCTTCATGCCGGCGGAGATCGAGGTCACGACGATGACCAGCGCGATGCCGAGCGCCAGGCCGGAGGCGACGACGAGCGCCGCCTTTCTGCGGCGGCGCAGTTCGCGCCGGAGGTAGGTGAGGAACATGGCGCGAAGGTAGGGGCGCCGTGTGAGGCCGGGATAAGGCCCGCGTGAGAGGGGGATGAGAGCGCCGGTCCCGGCACCGTCACGGGTGCCGGGACCGGGGGCGGTCTCAGGCCAGCTTCTTCAGGACCTCGGCCGCCAGGGGGGCGGAGGAGGCGGGGTTCTGGCCGGTGATCAGGTTGCGGTCGACGACGACGTTCGGGACCCACGGCTCGCCGGCCCGGACGTCCACGCCGGCTTCGCGCAGCCGGGTCTCCAGGAGCCACTTCGCCCGGTCGGCGAGGCCGGCCTGCTTCTCCTCGGCGTCCGTGAAGGCGGCGACGCGGTAGCCGGCGAAGGCGTTGGCGCCGTCCTCCCGCACGGCGGCGAGGAGGGCGGCGGGGCCGTGGCAGACGACGGCGAGCGGCTTGCCGGAGGCGAGGGCGTCGACGAGCAGGCGGCCGGAGACGGCGTCCACGGCCAGGTCCTCCATCGGGCCGTGGCCGCCCGGGTAGAAGACCGCCGCGTACTCGGCGAGGTCGACGTCCTCCAGGCGGATCGGGGCGCGCAGCGCGGCGAAGGCGTCGAGGGTGGCGGCGACGCGGTCGGCGCCCTCCCGGCCGCCGTTGGCCTCGGGGGCGAGGCTGCCGCGGTCGACGGTGGGGACGACGCCGCCGGGGGTGGCGACGACGACCTCGTGGCCGGCCGCGGTGAACGCCTCGTAGGGGGCGGCGGCCTCCTCGGCCCAGAAGCCGGTGGGGTGGCGGGTGCCGTCGGCGAGGGTCCAGTGGTCGGCGCCGGTCAGCACGAAAAGGATCTTCGACATGGGGTGCGGGGCCTCTCGGTCGCGGGAGCGGGTGGCCGCGCCGGCCCCGGGAGGGGCCGTGGCGGCGATGATCCGACCGTAGGCGCCGCGACCCCCGGGATTCCAATAGGCTCGGGCATGTGGACGATAGGAATGCCGATGGGTCGCCGGGAATACCGGCGGGGCCGGGCGCCGGGCCGCCGGACCTGAACCTGCTGCGCACCTTCCTCGCCGTGTACCGGGCCGGGGCCTTCACCGCGGGCGCCCGCGTCCTGGGCCTGTCGCAGCCGACGGTGACCGCGCAGATCCGGGCCCTGGAGGGCCGGCTCGGGCGGGAGCTGTTCGAGCGGCGGCCGCGCGGGGCGGCGCCGACGCCGTTCGCGGACGACCTGGCGGCGCGGGTCGCGGAGCCGCTGGACGCGCTGGGCGCCGTCGCCGGCGCCGTGGCCGGGGCGCCGGACGGGGACGGCCCGGCGGAGCCGGTCCACCTGGCGGGCCCGGCCGAGTACCTGTCGGTCGCCGTGCTGCCGACGCTGGCGCCGCTGGTGGAGCGCGGGGTGCGGCTGCGGATCGCCTTCGGCCTCACCGACGGCCTCCTCGACGAGCTGCGGGCGGGCCGGCACGACCTGGTGGTGTCGACGGTGCGTCCCCGGGGCCGCAGCCTCGCCTGGCTGCCGCTCTCCGACGAGGAGTTCGTGCTGGTCGCGGCGCCGGTGTGGGCGGAGCGGATCGGCGGCCGGGTCGCCGCGGAGGGGCCGGCCGCGCTGCGGGACGCGCCGCTCGTCTCGTACGCCGAGGACCTGCCGATCCTGCGCCGCTACTGGCGGCACGTCTTCGGCCGGCGGCTGACGGCCGTGCCCGCGGTGACCGTGCCGGACCTGCGGGCGGTGCGGGCGGCGGTGGCGGGCGGCGCCGGGGTGAGCGTACTGCCCCGCTACCTGTGCGCCGCGGAGCTGGCCTCGGGCGCCCTGGTCCCGCTGCACCTGCCGGAGGACCCGCCGATCAACACGGGTTTCCTGGTGCACCGCCCGGGCGCGCCGGCCCACCCGCACGTGGCCCTGGTCCGGGACCACCTGGTCCGGCACGGGCGGGAGGCCGGCTGACGCCGGCGCGCCGTCAGTAGGTGACGGTGACGCGGCGGGCGGGGCCGTCGACCCGGACGATCCCGCCGTACGGGATCACCACCTGCGGGTCGGTGTGGCCGAGGTCCACGTCGAGGACGGCCAGGGTGTCGGGGGCGTACGCGTCGAGGGCGCGGAGCACGGCGGCGCGCTGGGCCTCGCGGTGGGCGGCCCGGGCGGCGGGGCCGTTCGGGGCGTCGAAGGACCAGGCGCGGGCCCGGCCCATGAGGAGGGCGGAGAAGCGGCCGAGGAGGCCCCGCTCCCCCATGGCCCGCAGGACGCGGAAGACCTCGTCGGCGGTGGGCAGCAGTTCGGAGGTCTCCAGGAACAGCACCCCGCCCTCGTACGCCTCGGGCTCCGCGATCTCCCTTCCGGCCATGAGGAGTTGGGCGACGACCTCCAGGCAGCCGCCCCAGCTGCGGCCCTCGACGACCCGGTCGGCGCGGTGCCAGTGCCAGGGGCCGGCGGGCTCCATGACGGGGGCGGAGTCGAAGGTGCGGGGGTCCTCCCAGGGCCGCTCGACGTCGTTGGTCTCGGTCGGGGCCGGGAGTTCGTAGGGGCCGGAGCCGAGGAGCGCGGCCCGGACGGAGGCGTCGGTGACCGGGTGGACGGCGCCGGGCCGCCCGAACTGGGTCATCAGGGAGGCCCCGTGGTAGCCGACCACGCCGAGGTTCCACAGCCTCATGAGCAGGTTGGTGTTGTCGCTGAACCCGAAGAACGGCTTGGGGTGGGCGCGGATCAACTCGTCGTCGAGGTACGGGAGGAGGGTGATCTGGTCGTCGCCGCCGATGCTGGCGACGATCGCCTTGACGGTGGGGTCGGCGAAGGCGGCGTGCAGGTCGGCGGCCCGGTCCCGGGCGGACGCGCCGAGCTTGCGCGTGGTCGGGTACTCGACGGGCACGAGGCCGTACTCCTCGGAGAGCCGGCGCAGCCCCAGCTCGAAGGGGAGCGGGAGCACTTCGGGCAGCCCGGCGGCGGGCGACAGGACGGCGACCCGGTCGCCGGGGCGCGGTTTGGGAGGGACGACGACCCCGCCGGGAGGCGTGGCGGTCCTGCCGGAAGGGGTGGTGATCTCTGTCATCCGCGCACCCTAGTCGGGCCGCCTCCGCCGCCACCCGCCCTTTTCTCCGGCGTCCGGCCGTCAGCGGGTGTGGGCGAGGGGGTCGGCGAGGATGTCGTGGAGGACGAGCGCGGCGGCACCCCGGGCCGCGTCCGCGGCGGGGGAGGCGGCGCGCAGCCGGAGGGCGTCGGCGGACCAGAGGCCGGAGACGACCCGCTCGGCGAGCTCGGCGGTGACGGCCGGCGCCAGCCAGGTCATCAGGCGGGGGTAGACGCCGCCGAGGACGACCGCCTCGGGGTCCAGGAGGTTGACCGCGCCGGAGAGGGCGCGGCCGAGCATGCGGCCGGCCTCGGCGAGGGCCGCGAGGGCGCGGGGATCGCGCCGTTCGGCGCGGGCCGCGAGGTCGTCGACGTCGGCGGCGTCCGCCGCGCCCAGCAGCGCGGCCTGTCCGGCGTACTGCTCCAGGCAGCCGCGCGAGCCGCAGCGGCAGCGGGGCCCTTCGGCGTCGACGACGAGGTGGCCGATCTCGCCGGCGAAACCGTGGGCGCCGCGCAGGAGTTCGCCGTGGACGACGACGGCGCCGCCGACGCCGGTCTCGCCGGTGAGGTGGAGGAAGGTGCGGGGGGTGCCGGGGGCGCCGAAGCGGAGTTCGGCGAGGGCCGCCATGTTGGCCTCGTTGTCGGAGGCGACGGGGAGCCGGCGGGCGGCGGGGCGCAGCGCGGCGAGGGCGTCGCCGAAGAGGCGCTCGGCGGGGGTGTCGTGCCAGCCGAGGTTGGGGGCCTGGCGGACGGTGCCGCCGGAGACCAGGCCGGGCAGGGCGAGGGCGGCGCCGGTCGGGGCCAGACCGAGGGCCTCGGCCTCGGCGAGCGCCTCGGCGGCGACGGCGGCGGCGCGGGCGAGGACGTCGGGGGCGGCGGCGCGGTTGTCGAGCCGTACGGTGCGGCGGATCCGGTCGGTCCCGGTGAGGTCCACGAGGCAGACGGCGACGTAGGCGACGTTGATCTCGACGCCGAGGCCGGCGGGGCCGGTCCCGGCCGGTTTGAGGACGGTGCCGGGGCGGCCGGCCTGGCCGCTGAAGGTCTTGCCCGACTCGACCAGGAACCCGAGGTCGAGGAGCTGCTCCACGAGGGAGGAGACGGCGGGCCGGGTGAGGCCGACGCGGGCGGCGACGGCGGCCCGGGTGGTCTCGCCGGCATCGTGGACGGTCCTGAGGACGAGGCTCAGGTTGTGCCGGCGCACGCCCGACTTGTCGGCCTTGGGTTCCGTGGGCTGGTTCATGGTGAGCGAGAGCCTAGTCGCCCCTTTCGCTCGAACAGAAATGGTCGTCCGGTGAAGGGAGAAGGGTGCCCGGGCGGCCCTCCGGAGACGCCGGTTCCACGAGCGAACCGTCTGGGTCGCGCCGCGCCCCCCGGCTCCCCGAGGCCCCCTCCCTCCGCCGGGGCCCGGCGGAGGGCCGGCCGGCCGAGGTCGGGCACCCCTTCGGCGGCCTGGCCGCGCGGGCCCGCGCCCGGGGCGGGCCGGCCCCGTTGCCCGGCCCGGCCGCCCTCCGCCCGCGGGATCACCGGCGGCGGATCGACGCCGCCGGACGCGGTCAGTAGGCTCGACGGCGCCGGACGGGAGCAGAGGAGCGACAGAGTGTTCGTCAAGGTGTGCGGGCTCGCCACGACCGCCGACATCGACGTGGCCGCGGAGGCGGGCGCGGACGCGGTCGGCCTGGTGATCAGCGGGACCAGCGTCCGCGGGCTCGACCGGGACCGCGTGCCGGCGCTCGCCGCGCACGTGCCGGACGGCGTGGTCTCCGTGCTCGTCGTCAACGACACCCCGGCCGCCGAGGCGGCCCGGATCGCCGCCGACCTCGGCTTCGACGCGCTCCAGCTGCACGGGCGCGCGTACGGCCGCGCGGAGTTCGAGGCCGCCGCCGGCGTCTTCCCCCGCCTGTGGCGGGCGACCGCGCTCGCCGACGGGCCGGACACCCGTGTGGGCGCGCTGGGCGAGGAGGTCCTGCTGCTCGACTCGCCCAGGGCCGGCTCGGGCGCGCGCTGGGACCTCTCGCTCCTGGACGCGGCCCGCCCGGAGGGCCGCTGGCTCCTCGCCGGCGGCCTCGCCCCCGCCAACGTCGCCGAGGCGATCGCCACGGCCCGCCCCTGGGGCGTGGACGTCTCCAGCGGCGTCGAGTCGGCGCCCGGCGTGAAGGACCACGACCTGGTCCGCGCCTTCGTCGCCGCCGCGAAGTCCGCGCCCGCTCAACCTTCCGGCGCCCCCGCGCGTCAGGAGGGGTGAAGCAGGACGCACAACCGAAGGACGAGGGGGCCGTGATGGTGGAGGAACTGGCGGAGGTCGTGGCGAGGGCCGCCGGCTGGACGGCGCGGGGCGTGACCGCCCTGCTCAGCATCCCGGAGACGTACTCGGCGGCGGCGGAGTACGCCGCCGCGAAGGGCGAGCGCCCCCGCGCCCGGCGGGACGACGGGGACGGCCGGGACGACCGGGGCGCGAAGTCCCCCGGGAAGGCTCACTGACCGTTCCGGAACGTGCCGGCTCCGGGGCCCGCACGCGTGGGTCCCGGTTCCGGACCGGGCCGGATCCGCTCGGATCCCGGGTGATGGATCCTGGATCCAACATCCCGGATGTTGGATCCAGGATGTTGGATTCACCCTGCTGGATATTGGATCCGACATCCGAGCCCTGGAACGTGGATCCAACCTCCAACATCCCTGATCCAAACTCCAGCATCCGGGATCCGGGATCAGGGGTCAGGGATCAGGACAGCAGGGTCGGTCCCGCCGTCGTCAGCACGTCCTCGATCCGCCGCCAGGTCTCCTCGTCGCGGGGAACGGCCTCCAGGACCTCCCCCGCCCCGGTGCCCCAGGCGGTCGCGACGGCCACCGGGTCCTCGCCGGTGGCGGCGCCCGCGGCGAGGGCGGCGGCGCCGAGGGCGACGAGTTCGTCGGCGGCGGGGACGACGAGGGGGCGGCCGGAGAGGCGGCGGACGGTGTCGGTCCAGGTCCGGCCGCGGGCGCCGCCGCCGATCAGGCGGAGCGGCCGGTCGCGGACGGCGGGATCGGCGGGGTCGAGGCCGCAGGCGGCCAGGAGGCCGTCGAGGGCGCGCAGGACGGTGAAGGCGGCGCCCTCGTAGGCGGCGCCGAGGAGCGCGCGGGGGTCGGTGGTGTGGCGCAGGCCGGTGACGAGGCCGGAGGCGGCGGGGAGGTCGGGGGTGCGTTCGCCGTCGAGGTACGGGAGGACGACCGTCTCCCCGCCGGGACGGGCGTCCTCGCGGTCGAGGCCGAGGAGGGCGGCGAAGCGGTCGACGGCGAGCGTGCAGTTGAGGGTGCAGCCGAGCGGGAGGCGGGTGCCGTCGGTGGCGGCGAAGCCGGCGAGGGCGGGGTCGGCGGGGCGGGCGCGGGTGGCGGCGAAGACGGTGCCGGAGGTGCCGAGGCTGACGACCGGGTGGTCGAGGAGGCCGGCGGCGCCGAGGCCGAGGCCGACGGCGGCGGCCATGTTGTCTCCGGTGCCGGCGGCGACGGCGACCGTGCGGGGCAGGCCCAGGGCCTCGGCGGCGGCCGCCGTCAGGCCGCCGGCGCGGGTGGCGCCGGTGGGGGCGACGGCGGGCAGCCGGGCCGGGTCGAGGCCGAGGAGGTCGAGGAGACCGGGGTCGTAGGCGCCGTCGGCGGTGGCGTACCAGCAGGTGCCGGAGGCGTCGCCGGGGTCGGTGACGGCCTCGCCGGAGAGGCGTTCGGTGAGCAGGTCGTGCGGGAGGCGGACGGCGGTGGCGGCCTCGGCGTGGTGGGGTTCGTGCTCGCGCAGCCACTGCCACTTGGCGGCGGTCATGGAGGCGACGGGAACGGAGCCGGTCCGGTCCAGCCAGGCCTTCGGCCCGCCGAGGCGCTCGGTGAGGGCGGCGGCCTGGGGGGCGGAGCGGGTGTCGTTCCAGAGGAGGGCGGGGCGCAGCGGCCGCCGGTCGGCGCCGAGCGCGACGAGCCCGTGCTGCTGGCCGGCGACGGCGATGCCGGTGACGGTGACGGCGGGGCCGGCGGCGGTCGCGTCGCGGACGGCCGCGCGGACGGCGGCGACCAGGGCGGTCCACCACTCCTCGGGGTCGCTCTCGCGGGCGCCGCCGGTGCCGGTGACGGTGTGGGGGGCGCGGCCGAGGCCGAGGACCTCGCCGGTGGCGGCGTCGACGGCGACGGCCTTGGTGGACTGCGTGGAACTGTCCACGCCGATCACGACGGAGCGGCTGACGGGCACGCCCTCACCTCTTCCCAACTCTGCGGTCCTCGTCCGGGTCTGGCGTCCCGGGGCGCCGGTGGCGTATTAGTTATCTCAGAAAACAAATCCGGCCGCCAGCAGCCCCAGAAGAAGGATCACCATGCCCGAGCGCTTCTCCCCCACCCCCGAGGACCGGTTCACCTTCGGTCTGTGGACCGTCGGCTGGCAGGGCCGCGACCCCTTCGGCGAGGCGACCCGCCCCGCCCTCGACCCGGTCGAGTCGGTCGAGCGGCTGGCCGCCCTCGGGGCGTACGGCGTCACCTTCCACGACGACGACCTGATCCCCTTCGGCGCGCCGGAGGCGGAGCGCGAGGCCGTGGTGAAGCGGTTCCGGGACGCCCTGGACCGCACCGGCCTGAAGGTGCCCATGGCCACCACCAACCTCTTCACCCACCCGGTCTTCAAGGACGGCGCCTTCACCGCCAACGACCGGGACGTGCGCCGCTACGCGCTGCGCAAGACGATCCGGAACATCGACCTGGCCGTGGAGCTCGGCGCGCGGGTGTACGTCGCCTGGGGCGGGCGCGAGGGCGCCGAGTCGGGCGCGGCCAAGGACGTGCGGGTGGCGCTGGACCGGATGAAGGAGGCCTTCGACCTGCTCGGCCAGTACGTCACCGAGCAGGGGTACGACCTGCGCTTCGCCATCGAGCCCAAGCCGAACGAGCCGCGCGGCGACATCCTCCTGCCCACCATCGGCCACGCCCTCGCCTTCATCGAGCGCCTGGAACGGCCCGAGCTCGTGGGCGTGAACCCGGAGACGGGCCACGAGCAGATGGCGGGGCTCAACTTCCCGCACGGCATCGCGCAGGCCCTGTGGGCGGGCAAGCTCTTCCACATCGACCTCAACGGCCAGTCCGGCATCAAGTACGACCAGGACTTCCGCTTCGGCGCGGGTGACCTGCGCCAGGCGTTCTGGCTCGTCGACCTGCTGGAGTCGGCCGGCTACGAGGGCCCGCGCCACTTCGACTTCAAGCCGGTGCGCACCGACGGCTTCGACGGCGTGTGGGAGTCGGCGAAGAACTGCATGCGCAACTACCTGGTGCTCAAGGAGCGGGCCGCCGCCTTCCGCGCCGACCCGGAGGTCCAGGAGGCCCTGGCCGCCTCCCGGCTGCCGGAGCTGGCCGTGCCGACCGCCGCCGAGGGGCTGGCCGGGCTGCTGGCCGACCCGACCGCGTACGAGACCTTCGACGTGGACGCGGCCGCCGCCCGCTCGATGGCCTTCGAGCGCCTCGACCAGCTCGCCCTCGACCACCTGCTCGGGGTGCGCTGAGCGCGGGCTCCCGAGGGGGCGTCAGCGGGTGGTGAGGGTGGAGCGGCGGACGACCAGCTCCGGCTGGAGCACCACCTGCTGGTGCCGGTGGTCCGCCGCCGCCTCGCCGGTCTCCTCCAGGAGCAGTTCGGCGGCCCGGGCCCCCAGGGTCAGGGCCGGCTGGCGCACGGAGGTCAGCGGCACGGTGGCGGCCGCCGCGAACTCGATGTCGTCGTAGCCGACGATCGCCATGTCTTCCGGGACCCGGACCCCGGCCGCGTACAGCGCCTGGAGGACGCCGAGGGCCAGCAGGTCGTTGGCGCAGAAGACGGCGGTCGGCCGGTCGGCGAGGCCGAGCAGCCGGGAGCCGGCGTCCCGGCCCGAGGCCACGTCGAGCCGGTCGGCGGGGATCTCCCGCAGGGCGTCGGCGGGCAGGCCCGCCTCGGCGAGCGCGAGCAGCGCGCCCTCGCGGCGGTCCCGCACCTGCTGGAGGTGGGCGGGGCCGCTGACGTACGCGAAGGAGCGGTGGCCGGCGGCGGCGAGGTGGCGGATCGCGAGGGAGCCGCCGACGACGTCGTCGACGGAGACCGAGCAGCCGCCGCCGTCCCCGCCGACCCGGTCGACCAGGACGTAGGGGATGCCGTGCCGGCGGAAGTCGCGGAGGTTGCCGCCGTCGGCGTCGGCGGGCGTGACGAGGACGCCCCGCACCCGCTGCTCGGCGAAGAGGGAGAGGTAGTCGGCCTCGTCGCCGGGGTTCTGGTCGCTGTTGCAGACCATGACGCCGAGGCCGGCGGCGCGGGCGGTGCGCTCGGCGCCGCGCGCGATGTCCACGAAGAAGGGGTTGCCCATGTCGAGGACGAGCAGCGCCATGATCCGGCTGCGCCCCGCCCGCAGCTGGCGGGCGGACTCGCTGCGCACGTAGCCGAGCCGGTCGATGACCCGGCGGACGTGCTCCAGGGTCGCCGGGGAGACCCGGTCGGGCTGGTTGATCACGTTGGAGACGGTGCCGACGGAGACGCCAGCCTCCCGGGCCACGTCCTTGATCCCGACCGTCCGCGCGGTGCCCGTCACCCGTCCCACCTGGCCGTCCGTCCTGCCCGTACCGCCCCGTCCGTTCGGGGTGGCCGCCACCTGTCGCATCCTATGCGGCTCCGCTCACGCGAGGCTCACGCGAGGTGGAAGACCTCGGTCAGCGGGCGCATCGCCTCGTCCGGCCGGCGGCCGTCGAGCTCCTCGAAGAAGCCGCCCATCCCGGCCTGCCAGCGGGCGTTCACCTCGGTGGCCTCCATGGCGGCCTTCGCCCGCGCGAAGTCCTCGGTCTCCAGGTAGCCGACGAGGAGGCCGTCCTCGCGCAGGAAGAGCGAGTAGTTGCGCCAGCCGGCGGCGGTGAGGGCGTCGCGCATCTCCTGCCACACCTCGGCGTGGCGCGCCCGGTACTCCTCCGTCCGCTCGGCGCGGACCTTCAGCAGGAAGCAGACCCTCTGCACGGCGGACTCCTCGATCTCCTCGACACATCTCCTCGGCGCGCGGATCCGAATGAAATGTTTCAGATCCCCTCCCGCCGGACGCTAGATCCACCTCCCCATGGCGGTCAAGAACCTTGACGACACCTTGGGTGTGGACTAGCTTCCGTCTCGAATGAATCGATTCATTGAACGTTCTGAACTCACCGAGGTGGACATGCCCGACATCGCCGCCGTGAAGGCCGCCCTCGCCGCCCAGCGGATCGAGACCCCCTCCTGGGGCTACGGGAACTCCGGGACCCGCTTCAAGGTGTTCGCCCGGGCCGGCGTGCCCCGGAACCCGTACGAGAAGCTCGACGACGCGGCCGAGGTGCACGCCCGCACCGGCGTCGCCCCGAGGGTCTCCCTGCACATCCCCTGGGACCGGGTCGACGACTACGCCGCCCTCGCCGCGTACGCGAAGGAGCGCGGTCTGGAGCTGGGCGCGATCAACTCCAACACCTTCCAGGAGGACGACTACCGGCTCGGCAGCGTCTGCCACCCGGACCCGCGGGTCCGCCGCAAGGCGGTCGACCACCTGCTGGAATGCGTCGACATCATGGACGCGACCGGGTCGACGGACCTGAAGCTGTGGTTCGCGGACGGCACCAACTACCCCGGGCAGGACGACGTGACGGCACGTCAGGAGCGGCTGGCCGCCTGCCTGGAGGAGGTGTACGGACGGCTCGGCGACGGCCAGCGGATGCTGCTGGAGTACAAGCTCTTCGAGCCGTCGTTCTACACGACCGACGTGCCGGACTGGGGCACCTCGTACGCCCACTGCCTGAAGCTCGGCCCCAAGGCGCGGGTGGTGGTGGACACCGGGCACCACGCGCCGGGCACCAACATCGAGTTCATCGTCGCCTTCCTGCTGCGGGAGGGGAAGCTCGGCGGCTTCGACTTCAACTCCCGCTTCTACGCCGACGACGACCTGATGGCCGGGGCCGCCGACCCCTTCCAGCTCTTCCGGATCATGCACGAGGTCGTGAAGAACGGCGGCCTGGACCCGGCCGCCGACGTGGCCTTCATGCTCGACCAGTGCCACAACGTCGAGGCGAAGGTCCCGGCCGTCATCCGCTCCGTGATGAACGTCCAGGAGGCCACCGCCAAGGCCCTCCTCGTCGACGCCGACGCCCTCGCCGCCGCCCAGGCCGCCGGTGACGTGCTCGCCGCCCACGCCGTCCTGATGGACGCCTACGACACCGACGTGCGCCCGCTGCTGCGCGAGCTCCGCGAGGAACGGGGCCTCGACCCCGACCCCGTGGCCGCCACCCTCCGCTCCGGGCGCCTGGAGCGCGTCGCCGCCGAGCGCGTCGGCGGCGCGCAGGCCGGCTGGGGCGCGTGACCGTCGCCCCCGTGTGACCGTCCCCGCCCGTGTGACCGTCGCCGCCCGTGTGCCCGCCGCCCCGCGTGACCGTCCGCCCCGCGTGACCGTCAACCCCGTGTGGCCGTCCGCCCCGCCCCGCAAGGAACCCCTCCTCTCCGCGAAGGAAGACCCTCATGACTTCCGGCACCCACCCCGAGGTCGCCGCGCTCCTCGCCCGCGCCCACCGCCTCGGCGCCGACCCCACCGTCACCAACTACGCGGGCGGCAACGCCTCCGCCAAGGGCTCCGTCACCGACCCGGTCACCGGCGGCGACATGGAGCTGATGTGGGTGAAGGGCTCCGGGGGCGACCTCGGCACCCTCACCGAGGACGGCCTCGCCGTCCTCCGCCTCGACCGGCTCCGCGCGCTGAAGGACGTCTACCCCGGCGTCGGGCGCGAGGACGAGATGGTCGCCGCCTTCGACCACTGCCTGTACGGCAGGGGCGGCGCGGCCCCGTCGATCGACACCGCCATGCACGGCCTGGTCGACGCGCCGCACGTCGACCACCTCCACCCGGACGCGGGCATCGCGCTGGCCTGCGCGGCCGACGGCGAGAAGCTGACGGCGGAGTGCTACGGCGGGAGGGCGGCCTGGGTGCCGTGGCGCCGCCCCGGCTTCCAGCTCGGCCTGGACATCGCCGCGGTCAAGGAGGCGCGCCCCGGGGCCGTCGGCGTCGTGCTCGGCGGGCACGGCATCACCGCGTGGGGCGCCACCTCCGAGGAGTGCGAGGCCAACGCCCTGTGGATGATCCGCACGGCCGAGGCGTTCCTCGCCGGGCGGGGCCGCCCCGAGCCGTTCGGGCCGGTGGTCGAGGGGTACGCGGCGCTGCCCGCCGGGGAGCGCCGGGAGCGGGCCGCCGCGCTCGCCCCGTACGTCCGCGCGCTCGCGTCCCAGGACCGCCCGCAGGTCGGCCACTTCACCGACTCCGAGGCCGTCCTCGACTTCGTGTCCCGGGCGGAGCACCCGCGCCTGGCGGCCCTCGGCACCTCCTGCCCGGACCACTTCCTGCGGACGAAGGTCCGCCCGCTGGTCCTGGACCTGCCGCCGACGGCCCCGCTGGAGGAGGCCGTGGCCCGGCTGAAGGAGCTGCACACCGCGTACCGCGAGGAGTACGCCGCCTACTACCACCGCCACGCCACCGCCGGCTCCCCCGCGATGCGCGGCGCCGACCCCGCGATCGTGCTGCTCCCCGGCGTCGGCATGTTCTCCTTCGGCAAGGACAAGCAGACGGCCCGCGTGGCGGGCGAGTTCTACGTCAACGCGATCAACGTCATGCGGGGCGCCGAGGCCGTCTCCGCCTACTCCCCCATCGAGGAGGCGGAGAAGTTCCGCATCGAGTACTGGGAGCTGGAGGAGGCCAAGCTGCGGCGCATGCCGGAGCCGAAGCCGCTCGCCACCCGCGTCGCGCTCGTCACCGGGGCCGGGTCCGGCATCGGAAAGGCCATCGCCCGCCGGCTGGTCGCCGAGGGCGCCTGCGTGGTCGTCGCCGACCTGAACGGCGACAGCGCCGAGGCCGTCGCGGAGGAGCTGGGCGGCCCGGACAAGGCCGTGGCGGTCACGGTGGACGTGACGGACGAGGAGCGGATCGCCGCCGCGTTCCGCGAGGCCGTCCTCGCCTTCGGCGGCGTCGACCTCGTCGTCAACAACGCCGGCCTCTCGATCTCCAAGCCCCTGCTGGAGACGACCGCGAAGGACTGGGACCTCCAGCACGCCGTCATGGCCCGCGGCTCCTTCCTCGTCTCCCGCGAGGCCGCCCGGATCATGACCGCGCAGGGCCTCGGCGGCGACATCGTCTACATCGCCTCCAAGAACGCCGTCTTCGCCGGGCCGAACAACATCGCGTACTCCGCCACCAAGGCCGACCAGGCCCACCAGGTACGCCTCCTCGCCGCCGAGCTCGGCGAGCACGGCATCCGCGTCAACGGCGTCAACCCCGACGGCGTCGTCCGCGGCTCCGGCATCTTCGCCGGCGGCTGGGGCGCCCAGCGGGCCGCCACCTACGGCATCGAGGAGGGGAAGCTCGGCGAGTTCTACGCCCGGCGGACCCTCCTCAAGCGCGAGGTGCTCCCCGAGCACGTCGCGAACGCGGTCTTCGCCCTCACCGGCGGCGACCTCACCCACACCACCGGCCTGCACGTCCCCGTCGACGCGGGCGTCGCCGCGGCCTTCCTGCGATGAGCGCGGCGCGCGGCGCGTTCGCCGCCGTCGATCTGGGCGCCACCAGCGGCCGGGTGATGGTCGGTCACATCACCTCGGATTCCCTGGGGTTGACGGAGACGCACCGCTTCCCCAACCTGCCGGTCCGGCTTCCGGACGGGCTGCGCTGGGACGTGCTCGGTCTCTACCGGGGGGTGCTCGACGGGCTCCGCGCGGCCGCCCGGGCGGGCGGCGTCGCCTCCGTCGGCGTGGACACCTGGGCCGTGGACCACGGGCTGCTCGACGCCGACGGGGCCCTCCTGGGCGCCCCGTTCCACTACCGGGACGCCCGGACGGACGGGGTCGCGGAGGGGGTGTGGGCGCGGGCCGGGGGCGCGGCGGAGCTGTACCGGACGACGGGGCTCCAGCACCTGCCGTTCACCACCGTCTTCCAGCTGGCGGCCGCCGCCGGCAGCGCGCAGCTGGGGGCGGCGCGGACGCTGCTGCTGATGCCGGACCTGATCACGTACTGGCTGACGGGGACGGTCGGCGCGGAGGAGACCAACGCCTCGACGACCGGCCTCTTCGACGTGCGGTCCGGCACGTGGGCGCGGGAGCTGGCGGCCCGGCTGGGGATCGATCCGGGGCTGCTGCCGCCGCTGCGGGCCCCCGGCGACCCGGCGGGGACGCTGCTGCCGCACGTCGCCGCGGAGACCGGGCTGCCGGAGGGGACGCCGGTGACGGCGGTCGCCTCGCACGACACGGCGTCGGCGGTGGTGGCGGTGCCCGCCACCGGTCCCGACACGGCGTTCGTGTCCTGCGGCACCTGGTCGCTGGTGGGCCTGGAGCTGCCGGCGCCGGTGCTGTCGGAGGAGGCGCGGGCGGCGAACTTCACCAACGAGCGGGGCGTGGACGGCACGGTCCGGTTCCTGCGGAACGTCATGGGGCTGTGGCTGTGGGAGGAGTGCCGCCGGAGCTGGGAGGCCCGGGGGCACGCGGTGGACCTGCCGGAGCTGCTCGAAGAGGCGGTCCGGGAGCGGCCTTTCGCCTCGCTGGTCGATCCGGACGCGCCGGAGTTCCTGGCGCCCGGGGACATGCCGGGGCGGATCGCGGAGTTCTGCCGGCGCACCGGGCAGCCCGTGCCGGAGTCCCCGGCGGCGGTGCTGCGCTGCGTCCTGGAGTCGCTGGCCCTGGCGCACCGCCGGACCCTGCGGCGGGCCGCCTCGCTCACCGGGCGGGACGTCCGCCGGATCCACCTGGTGGGCGGCGGCGCGCGGAACGCGCCGCTGTGCCAGTGGACGGCGGACGCGACGGGGGTGCCGGTGACGGCGGGCCCGGTGGAGGCGACGGCGCTGGGGAACGTGCTGGTGCAGGCGCGGGCCGCGGGCCTCGCCGGCGACCTCGCCTCCGTGCGTCGCCTGGTCGCCCGGACCCAGCCCCTGCGACACTACGAGCCGCGGGGCGACCGCTCCGCCTGGGACCGGGCCGCCGCCCGTCTCGAACCGTCCCCGAGGAACTGCTGATGCGCGTCGCCCTCTTCGTCACCTGCGTCAACGACGCCGTCTTCCCGTCGACCGGGGTGGCCACGGTCCGCCTGCTCGAACGGCTCGGCGTGGCGGTGGACTTCCCGGCGGCACAGACCTGCTGCGGGCAGCCGCAGTTCAACACCGGCTACCGGCGGGAGACCGGGCCGCTGGTGCGGCGCACGGTCCGCGCCTTCGAGGGGTACGACCACGTGGTCGTCCCGTCGGGGTCGTGCGCGGCCATGGTCCGCCACCACTACCCGGCCTTCGGGCCGGAGGCGGCGGCGCTCGGGCCGCGGACGTACGAGCTGACGGAGTTCCTGGTGGACGTCCTCGGCGTGACCGACGTCGGCGCGTACTTCCCGCACAGGGTCACGTACCACCCGTCCTGCCACGGACTGCGGATGCTCGGCCTGGGCGAGCGGCCGCGCCGCCTCCTGGAGGCGGTGAAGGGGCTGGAGCTGGTGGAGCTGCCGGGCGCGGAGGAGTGCTGCGGCTTCGGCGGCACCTTCGCGGTGAAGAACCCGGACGTGTCGGCGGCGATGGGCGCGGACAAGGTCGCGAACGCGGTGTCGACCGGCGCCGAGGTGCTGTGCGGCGCGGACAACTCGTGTCTGCTGCACGTGGGCGGCATGCTGAGCCGGCGGGGGGCGCCGCCGCGGGCGGTGCACCTGGCGGAGGTCCTGGCGAGCACGGAAGAGGAGCCCTGGCGGTGAGCGGAGTCTTCATGGGGATGCCGGCCTTCCCCGAGGCGGCGCGGGAGGCGACCCGGAACCCGACGCTGCGGGCGAACCTGCGGCACGCCACGCACACGATCCGCGACAAGCGGGCGCGGGCCGTGGCCGAACTGGACGACTGGGCCGAGCTGCGCGAGGCCGGCAAGCGGATCAAGGACCGGACGCTCCGTCACCTCGACTCCTACCTCCTCCAGTTGGAGGAGGCGGTGACGGCGGCCGGCGGGACGGTGCACTGGGCGGCGGACGCGGCCGAGGCCAACCGGATCGTCGCGGAGCTGGTGAGGGCCACCGGCGAGAGCGAGGTCGTCAAGGTCAAGTCGATGGCGACGCAGGAGATCGGGCTCAACGAGCACCTGGAGGCGGAGGGGATCCGGGCCTACGAGACCGACCTGGCCGAGCTGATCGTGCAGCTCGGCGAGGACCGGCCCTCGCACATCCTGGTCCCCGCGATCCACCGCAACCGGGGCGAGATCCGCGACATCTTCCGTGAGGAGATGGTGAGTTGGGGCAGACCGGCCCCGGAGGGGCTCTCCGACTCCCCGGCCGAGCTGGCGGAGGCGGCCCGGCTGCACCTGCGGGAGAAGTTCCTGCGCGCCAAGGTGGGGATCTCCGGGGCGAACTTCATGGTCGCCGAGACCGGCACCCTCGTCGTCGTGGAGTCGGAGGGCAACGGGCGGATGTGCCTGACCCTCCCCGAGACGCTGATCTCCGTCGTCGGCATCGAGAAGGTGGTGCCGACCTGGCGGGACCTGGAGGTCTTCCTCCAGACCCTCCCCCGCTCCTCCACCGCCGAGCGGATGAACCCGTACACGAGCACGTGGACCGGCACCACCGACGGCGACGGCCCGAGCGCCTTCCACCTGGTCCTCCTCGACAACGGGCGCACCGACGCGCTCGCCGACGAGGTCGGCCGGCAGGCGCTGCGCTGCATCCGCTGCTCGGCCTGTCTCAACGTCTGCCCGGTGTACGAGCGGGCCGGCGGGCACGCGTACGGCTCCGTCTACCCCGGCCCGATCGGCGCGATCCTCACCCCGCAGCTGCGGGGCACCACCAGCGCGGTCGACGCCTCGCTGCCGTACGCCTCCTCGCTCTGCGGGGCCTGCTACGAGGTGTGCCCGGTCGCCATCGACATCCCCGAGGTCCTCGTCCACCTCCGCGAGAAGGTCGCCGGCCGGGGCGGGAAGGGGCACCGGCTGGAGAAGGCGGCGATGAAGGCCGCCGGGTGGGTCCTCGACCACCCCGGCGTCCTCGCCGCCGGCGAACGCCTCGCGTCCAAAACCCGCGGGCTGCACCCCAGGAAGCTGCCGGGCCCCGGCGCCCGCCAGTGGACGGACCACCGCGACCTGCCCGAACTGCCCGCCGAGCCCTTCCGCGACTGGTGGAAGAAGAACCGCCCCGCAGACCCGCCAGGAGACCGCACATGAGCCAGAACTCCCGGGAGCGGATCCTCGCCCGGATCCGGTCCGCCGTCGCGGACGCTCCCGAGGCGCCGGACGTCCCCCGGACGTACCTCGCCCGTCACGTCCCGGACGACCCGGACGCGGTGCTCGACCTGCTGCACGAGAACCTGGCCGACTACCGGGCCCGCGTCCACCGCGCCGGCCCGGCGGGGCTGCCCGCGCTGATCGCCCGGCTGCTCGACGAGCGGGGGGCGCGGAGCGTCGCCGTGCCGCCGGGGCTGCCGGAGGAGTGGCTGGCGGAGTCGGGGGCCGAGCGGATCGCGGACGGGCCGGGGCTGACGCCGGCGGTGCTCGACGGGGTGGACGCCGTGGTCACGGGGTGCGCGCTGGCCGTCGCCGAGACCGGGACGATCGTCCTGGACGGCGGCCCGGGGCAGGGGCGGCGGGCCCTCACCCTCGTACCGGATCTGCACCTGTGCGTCGTCCGGGCTCCGGAGCAGGTGGTGGCGTCGGTGCCGGAGGCGCTGCCGCGGCTGGAGCCGGCGCGGGCGCTCACCTGGATCTCGGGTCCCTCGGCGACGAGCGACATCGAGCTGGACCGGGTCGAGGGCGTGCACGGGCCCCGGACCCTGGAGGTGATCCTGGTCCGGGGCGCGTAGCGCACGGGCGGGCGGTCAGGCGGAGTCGCGGACCACCAGTTCCGTGGGGAGGATGACGGTCGCCGGGTCCTCGCCCGCTATCCGGGCGAGGAGGGTGCGGACCATCTCGGCGCTGATCCGGTCCCAGGGCTGCCGGATGGTGGTCAGCGGCGGCTGGGAGGAGAGCGCGGCCGGGGAGTCGTCGAAGCCGCCGACGGCGATGTCCTCGGGGACCCGCTTCCCGGCGCGGGCGAGGGCGTCGAGGACGCCCTGGGCCATCAGGTCGGAGGCGACGAAGACGGCGTCGGTGTCGGGGGCCCGCTCCAGGAGGGTGCGGGCGGCCTCGGCGCCGCTGGCGCGGCTGTAGTCGCCGGTGACGATCAGGTCCTCGTCGGCGGGGAGGCCGCAGGCGGCGAGGGTCTCGCGGTAGCCGGCGAGCCGCTCGACGCCGCCGGGGGTGTCGAGCGGGCCGGTGACGGTGGCGATGCGGCGGCGTCCGGTGGCGTACAGGTGGCGGACCATCTCGCGGGCGCCGTCGCGGTCGTCGGCGGCGACGTACCCGATGCGGGTGGTCTGGCCGAGCGGCTTGCCGCAGGCGACGACGGGGACGCCGGCCTCGTGGAGCCGGGCCACGACGGGGTCGCCGGAGTGGCTGGAGACGAGGAGGACGCCGTCGACGTGGCCGGCCTCGATGTAGCGGAGGTTGCGGCGGCGTTCGTCCTCGGTGCCCGCGATCATCAGGATCAGGGGGATGTCGCGGTCGGCGAGGGCCTGGGTGCAGGCGCGCAGGAGGACGTTGAAGTTGGGGTCCTCGAAGAAGCGCTCCTGCGGTTCGGTGAGGAGGAAGGCGACCGAGTCGGACTTGCCGGTGATCAGCGAGCGGGCGTGCCGGTTGACCACGTACCCCGTTCTTCGGATCGCGGCGTCGACGGCGGCCTTCGCCGCCGGGCTGACGTAGTGGCCGCCGTTGAGGACGCGGGAGACGGTTCCGCGGGAGACGCCGGCCTCGCGGGCCACGTCGTGGATGGTCACCGGCCGGCGCCTGCTCGCTGCTGTGCTCATGCTGTGTGTTTCCCCTCGTTCCCCTGTGCTCAGGACTTTACGGCGCCCGACAGCAGGTCGAGGCTCCAGAACCGCTGGATGACGAGGAAGAGGGCGATCAGCGGGAGGACGGCGAGCATCGCGCCCATGATCACCAGGGTGTAGAGGGAGGGCTGGCTGGCACCCTGATTGAGGAGGGTGAACAGGCCGACGGTCATCGGGAACTTCTCGTCGTCGCCGAGCATGATGAACGGCAGCAGGAAGTTGTTCCAGATGGCGACGAACTGGAAGAGGAAGATCGTCACCAGGCCGGGGGCGAGCATCGGCACGGCGATCCGGGTGAAGATCCGCCATTCGCCGGCGCCGTCCATGCGGCCGGCCTCGACCAGCTCCATGGGGATGGCGGCCTCGGCGTAGATGCGGCCGAGGTAGACGCCGTACGGGGAGAGGATCAGCGGCAGCAGGACGGAGAGGTGGCTGTCCGTCAGGTCGGCCTCGGCCATCAGCAGGTACTGCGGGATGGCGAGGATCACCGGGGGCATGAGGACGCCGGTGAGCATGACGTTGAAGAACGCCTCGCGGCCGGGGAAGCGGTAGACGGCGAGGGCGTAGCCGGCGGAGGCGGAGACGGCGGTCGACAGGAGGGCGCCGAGGCCGGCGTAGAGGACGGAGTTGCCCATCCACGTCCAGTAGATGCCGTCGCGGTAGGCGGTGAGTTCGCCGAGGTTGTCGGAGAAGCCGCTGCCGGGCAGGAAGGTGAAGGTGGAGAAGAGCTCGTCGTCGGCCTTGGTGGCGGCGACGACCACCCAGGCGACCGGGAGCAGGCAGTAGAGGGCGCCGAGGACCAGCGCGGCGGTCGGCAGCAGGGCGGTGCGGCGCGGCGGGGCCTGCGCGGTGCCGGGGGTGCTGCCGGCGGCGGGGGCCGCCTTGCGGAGCGTGGGGGAGGCGAGCCCGGTCATCGGCTGGCTCCTTGCGTGGTGCGGCGGTTGGAGATCCTGAGGAGGGCGAAGGAGAGCGCGAAGGTGGCGAGGGCGAGGACGACGGCCGTCGCGGAGGCCGCGTAGATGTTCCCGCCGGTGAACGCGTCGTTGTAGACCTTCATCAGGGGGCTCCAGGTGGAGGGGATGCCGTTGGTGAGCGGCTTGAGCGTCATCGGCTCGTTGAAGACCTGGAGGGTGGCGATGATCGAGAAGAAGAAGGTGAGGACCAGGGAGGGCGCCACCATCGGGATCTTGATGCGGAGCGCGATCTGGAGCTCGGAGCAGCCGTCGAGCTTGGCCGCCTCGTACACCTCGGCGGGCAGGGCGCGCAGCGCGGTGTAGATGACGATCATGTTGAAGCCGGTGCCGCCCCAGACGGCGATGTTGGCCATCGCCAGGTAGAGCGGGCCGCCGTCCATGAGGTCGGGCTGCGGGAGGCCGGCCTTCTCCAGGAGGAAGTGGAAGGGGCTGACGGCGGGGAGGTAGAGGAAGCCCCAGAGGACGGCGGCGATGACGCCGGGCACGGCGTACGGCAGGAAGATCGCCAGCCGGGCGAAGGACCGGCCCCGGACGCGCTCGGAGTCGAGCAGGAGCGCGAAGAAGAGGGCGAGGCCGAGCATGACGGGGACGACGACGGCGCCGTACCCGAGGACGCGCAGGGCGCTCGCGAGGAACTCGGAGTCGGTGAGGGAGGAGGCGTAGTTCTCCAGGCCGGCCCAGACCTCGGTCTTGGCGCCCTTGCCGAGGCCGAGTCCCTTGATCTCGACCTTGTGGAAGCTGAGCCAGACCGCGTAGCCGATGGGCAGGGCGAAGAAGAGGGCGAAGAGGACGGCGGCCGGAAGGAGGAAGAAGTAGGGGGCGCTTCGCGCTCGCTTGAGGGTGGTGGTGGGCGACGGGAAGAAGGAGGGGGCGCTTCGCGCTCGCTTGAGGGTGGTGGTGGGCGACGGGTGGGCGTACGGGGCCGTCTTGACCCCGTACGGCCGGCGCGCGCCCTTGGGGGGCTGCGTCACTTGGCGACCTCGAAGCCCTGCTTGTCGAGGTCGTTCACCGTGGTGTCGCGGACGGCGGTGAGGGCCTGGGCGAAGGCGGCGGCGGTCTTGGCCTTGGCGGCCTTGCCGAACTCGTCCTTGAAGGCGGTGTAGGCGACGTTCACATTGGGGCCCCAGGCGGCGGGGGCGGTGGTCTTCGCGATCTCGGCGGCCTTGGTGTAGAAGTCGGGCTGGTTGGCGAAGTAGTCGGGGGCCTTGGCGAGGGCGCCGCTGGTCTGGGCGGCGGTGGCGGCCGGGTAGATGCCGCTCTCCTTGACGAGGGCGGCGAGCGCCTCGGGGTCGGTGTTCAGCCAGACGGCGAACTTCGCGGCGGCCTCCTTGTGCTGGGAGTCGGTGGTGACGGCGGTGGAGGAGCCGCCCCAGCTGCCGGTGGCGTTCTCGCCCTCGGTCCACTGCGGGAGGGGGGCCATGGCCCACTTGCCCTTGGTGGCGGGGGCGGCGGTGGTGAGGGTGCCGGGGGCCCAGACGGCGGAGACCCAGGCGATCTGCTCGCCGGTGTCGAGGGCCTTGTTCCAGGCGGGGGTGTACATGGGCTGGTTGTCGATGGCGCCCTCGGCGACCAGTCCGCCCCAGAAGTCGGTGACCTTCTTGGTGGCGGCGTCGTCGACGCCGACCTTCCAGGTGTCGCCCTCGAAGGTCCACCACTTGGCGCCGGCCTGCTGGGAGAGGCCGGCGAAGAGGCCGGCGTCGTTGGCGGAGAAGGTGGTGAGGGACTTCTTCGGGGCCTTCTTCTTCAGCGCGCGGGCGGTCTCGGCGAACGCGTCCCAGGTGGTGGGGACGGTCAGGCCGTACTCCTTGAAGAGGTCCTCGCGGTAGAAGAACATCAGCGGGCCGGAGTCCTGCGGGAGGGCGTAGACCGCGTCGCCGCCGAGGGTGGTCTGCTGCCAGATGCCGGGGGCGAACTCCTTCTCGACGCCCTGGACCTCCTTGGCTATGTCGGCGAGGGCGTCGTTGCTGACCAGGGTCGGCAGGGCCTGGTACTCGGCCTGGACGAGGTCCGGGCCCTTGTGGGCCTTGGCGGCCGTGATGATCTTGGTGACGAGGTCGTCGCCGGAAGCCTGCTTCTGCACCGTGACCTGGATGTCGGGGTGTTCGGCGTTCCAGAGGGCGGCGACCTTGTCCATGCCGGGCGCCCAGGCCCAGTAGGTGAGCTTGACGGGGCCGGATGCGGCGCCCGCCTCGTCGCCGGAGTCGGATCCACAGGCGGTGAGCGCGGTGGCGCCGAGGAGGACGGCGGTGGCGGCGGCGAGGCTGCGGCGCGTGATCTGGGGCATGGGTGGGTTCTCCCTGACCGAAAGGGGCCTCTCCTTCGGACGGAGAGGCCGACCATGCATCTGTGAGCGTTCACAGTAGAGAAACGTTCCGGACACTTGTCAATGGTTGTTCCTGTGCGGTTATGTTGCGTTGCCACATCGAAACCGGATGTGTGAACGTTCCCAAACATTCGCTTCAGCGCGTTCAGGAGAGACTCATGTCGCCGACGACCCCCAAGGGCCTGACCCGGCTCGCGTTCGGCGGGGACTACAACCCCGAGCAATGGCCGGAAAGCGTCTGGCAGGAGGACGTGCGGCTGATGCGGGAGGCCGGCGTCACCCTGGTGAGCGTCGGGATCTTCTCCTGGGCGCTCCTGGAGCCCGAGCCGGGCCGGTACGACTTCGACTGGCTCGACCGGGTCCTCGACCTGCTGCACGCCCACGGCGTCCGGGTCGACCTCGGCACCCCGACGGTCGCCCCGCCCGCCTGGTTCTACCGCGCGCACCCCGAGGCGCTGCCCGTCACCCCGGACGGGGTCCGCCTCGCCTACGGCTCGCGCGGGGCGATCTGCCACAGCTCCCCCGCCTACCGCGAGGCCGCCGTCCGGATCACCACCGAGCTGGCCCGCCGCTACGCCGACCACCCGGCGCTCGCGCTCTGGCACGTCCACAACGAGTACGGCGTGCCCGTCAGCGCCTGCTACTGCGACGGCTGCGCCGCGCACTTCCGGCGCTGGCTGGACCGGACGTACGGCTCCGTCGAGGCCGTGAACGAGGCGTGGGGCACCGCCTTCTGGGGCCAGCGGTACGGCACGTACGAGGAGATCCTGCCGCCCCGCGCCACCCCGACCGTCGGCAACCCCGCCCAGCGGCTCGACTACCGGCGCTTCGCCGATGCCACGATCCGGGAGAACTTCCGCGCCGAGCGGGACGTCCTCCACGCGCTGTCCCCGGGCGTCCCGGTCACCACCAACTTCATGACCGCCCTCAGCCAGTGCGACTCGATCGACTACTGGGCGTGGGGCCGCGAGGTCGACCTCGTCACCAACGACCACTACCTGATCACCGACGGCCGCCGCACCCACGTCAACCTCGCGATGGCCGCCGACCTCACCCGGTCCGTCGCCGGCGGCGCCCCCTGGCTGCTCCTGGAGCACTCCACCTCGGGCGTGAACTGGCAGCCCCGCAATCCGGCCAAGCGCCCCGGCGAGATGGCCCGCAACTCCCTCGCGCACGTCGCCCGCGGCTCCGAGGGCGCGATGTTCTTCCAGTGGCGGCAGTCCCGGCGCGGCGCCGAGAAGTTCCACTCGGCGATGGTCCCGCACGGCGGCACCGACACCCGGATCTGGCGCGAGGTCGTCGAACTCGGCGCGGACCTCGGCGCCCTGGAGGAGGTCCGGGGCAGCCGGACCGTGCCGGACGTGGCGATGCTGTGGGACTGGCACTCCTGGTGGGCGCAGGGCCTGGAGTGGCGGCCGAACGAGGCCCACGACGCCCGGGAGCGCGCCGACAGCTTCTACGAGACCCTCTACGACCGGCACCTCACGGTGGACTTCGCCCACCCCGAGGCCGACCTGTCCGCCTATCCGCTGGTCGTCGTCCCGGCGCTCTACCTGATGACGGAGGCCGCGGGGCAGAACCTGCGGGAGTACGTGGAGAACGGCGGCACCCTCGTCGTCTCGTACTTCTCCGGGATCGTCGACGAGCACGACGCCGTCCACCCCGGCGCCTACCCGGGCGCCCTGCGGGACGTCCTCGGCCTCACCGTCGACGAGTGGTCGCCGCTCCTGGACCACCAGCGGGTCGGGATCACCGGCCCCGGCGGCGCCGCGCTCACCGGCGACGTGTGGACGGAGTTCGTCCGGCCGCGCGGCGCCGAGACCGTCTGGACGTACGCGGACGGGCCGGCCGCGGGCGGTCCCGCCGTCACCCGGCACCGCCTCGGCCGCGGCACCGCCTGGTACGTCTCCACCCGCCTCGACGCCGCCTCGCTGGACGCGATCGTGGCGGCGGCCGCGGAGGACGCCGGCGTCCCGAGCCGCCCCGCCCTCCCGCGCGACGTGGAGGTCGTGCGGCGGGCCGGCGCGCACGGCCACTACCTCTTCGCGCTCAACCACACCGGCGCGGAGGCGAAGGTGCCGCTGGACGGCCCCGGCACGGAACTCCTCGAAGGCGCGCGGGTGAGCGGCACGCTCGCCGTCCCCGCCGGAGCCGTGCGCGTCGTCCGCCTCGACGGCTGACGCCCGCGCCCCTCCCCCCTGATCTCCCCGGGGGCGGCCCGCACCCGCTGCGCCGCCCCCGGGTGAGCCGTACCACCTCCCGCACCACCCGGTCCCCGTCCCCGAGGAACAGCGCCACCGCACCACACTTCCCCCGTCCGTCACCGTCGAAGGGACATCGGCGATGCGCACCACCAGAGGCCGTTTCCGGCTCCGCTCCGCCGCTCTCGCCACCGCGCTCGGCGCGGGGCTGCTGCTCGCCCCGCTGCCCGCGCGGCAGGCCGTGGCCGCGAGCACGCTCACCAACACCGGCTTCGAGGCCGACGGCACCGGCACGGCCACGCCGTCGGGCTGGTCGACCTACTCGGCCACCGGACAGAACTCCGCCTCCTTCACCGAGGCCGGCGGCCGCGGCGGGGGCCACCGCCTCTCGCACTGGTCGTCGTCCGCCTACAAGGTGGAGACGTACCAGTACCTCAGCGGCCTCGCCGACGGCACGTACACGCTGAGCGCCTGGGTGCGCTCGGGCGGCGGCCAGAACGCGGCCTACCTCGCGCTGCGCAACTGCGGCTCCGCCGAGCAGCGCACCGACCTGCCGGTGACGACCAGTTCCTGGATACGGGTCGTGACCTCCGTCAAGGTGGTCGGCGGCGACTGCACGATCAGCGTCAACTCCGATGCCAAAGCGGGCAATTGGCTGAACGTGGACGACCTGACCTTCACCCCGGGCTCGACCGGGCTCACCGTGAAGGGCGTGGACCTGTCCGCCCTCGAGAAGAACGAGGACTTCGGCGCCACGTACAAGAACGCCTCGGGGACGGCCGGCGACCCGGTCGCGCTCCTCAAGGGCGCGGGCGCCAACTACGGCCGGCTGAAGGTGTGGGTGAACCCGGCCGACGGCTACAACACCAAGGCCCAGGTCCTCGCCACCGCGAAGCGCATCAAGGCGCAGGGCATGAAGCTGCTCGTGGACTTCCACTACTCGGACGTCTGGGCCGACCCGGGCGCCCAGACCAAGCCGGCGGCCTGGGCGGGCCACTCGTACGCGCAGCTGAAGACGGACGTGTACACCCACACGTACGACGTCCTCGACGCGCTGAAGGCGCAGGGCACCACGGCCGACATGGTGCAGATCGGCAACGAGATCAACACCGGCATGCTGTGGCCCGAGGGGTCGACGTCCAACTGGACGCAGCTCGCGGGGCTGCTCGGCTCCGGTATCTCGGCGGCGAAGGCGGTGTCGCCGACGACGCAGATCGCGCTGCACCTCGCGAACGGCGGCGACAACGCGCTGTACCGGAACTGGTTCGACAACGCCCGGGCGCAGGGCGTGAGTTACGACGTGATCGCGCTGTCCTTCTACGGCTACTGGCACGGGGCGCTGTCCTCGCTCCAGGCCAACCTGGACGACATCTCGGCGCGTTACGGCAAGAAGGTGATGGTCGCGGAGACGGCGTACCCCTTCCGGCTGGACAGCGAGGACGCGCACGAGAACATCATCGACCTGTCGTCGGAGCTGGTCTCCGGCTACCCGGCCTCCCCGGCCGGCCAGTCGGCGTGGCTGCGTGACGTGATGAACGTGGTGGAGGCCGTCCCGGGCGGCCGCGGCCTCGGCGTCGTCTACTGGGAGCCGGCCTGGACGGCGGTCACCGGCAACGGCTGGGACCCGACGGACCCGTCGTCGGGCAACGCCTGGGAGAACCAGGCCCTGTTCGACTACGACAGCCGGCTGCTTCCGGCGGCGGGCTGGTTCGCCCACCGCTAGGACGCCCGACGGGTGAAGGGCCGGACTCCGTCGGGGAGTCCGGCCCTCGCTCGTGTTCCGGGACTACCACTCCGCCAGGGAGCCGTCGTCGCGGCGCCAGGCGGGGTTGCGCCAGCGGTGGCCGGTCTCGGCGGCCCGCTCCACGGCCTTCGCGTCGACCTCGATGCCGAGGCCGGGGCCGGTCGGCAGGGCCACGTGCCCGTCCTCGTACCGGAAGACCGAGGGGTCGACGAGGTAGTCGAGGAGGTCGGAGCCGGTGTTGTAGTGGATGCCGAGGCTCTGTTCCTGGATGAGCAGGTTCGGGGTGGCGAAGCCGACCTGGAGGCAGGAGGCGAGCGCGATGGGGCCGAGCGGGCAGTGCGGGGCGAGGGAGACGTCGTACGCCTCCGCCATGGCGGCGATCCGGCGGGTCTCGGAGATGCCGCCGGCGTGCGAGAGGTCCGGCTGGGCGACGGCGATGCCCTGGCCGAGGACCTTCTTGAAGTCCCAGCGGGAGTAGAGGCGTTCGCCGGTGGCGACGGGGATCGAGGTGGAGCGGACGACCTCGCCGATGTGGTCGCTCATCTCGGGGACGACCGGTTCCTCCACGAAGAAGGGGAGGTACGGCTCCAGGAGCGGCAGGACCCGGCGGGCCATGGGGAGGGTGAGCCGGCCGTGGAAGTCGATGGCGATGTCGAACGCGTCGCCGACGGCCTCGCGGATGGAGGCGACCCGGTCGACGATCGCCTGGGTGGCGGCCGGGGTGTCGATGAGCCGCAGCTGGGCGGAGGCGTTCATCTTGATGGCGGTGAAGCCCTCGTTCTTGCGGGCCAGGGCCTCGCTCGCGACCTCGTCGGGGCGGTCGCCGCCGATCCAGCTGTAGACCCGGACGCGGTCGCGGACGTGGCCGCCGAGGAGCTCCCAGACGGGGACGCCGAGGGCCTTGCCCTTGATGTCCCACAGGGCCTGGTCGATGCCGGCGACGGCGCTGGAGAGGACCGGTCCGCCGCGGTAGAAGCCGCCCTTGGTGAGGACCTGCCAGTGGTCCTCGATCCGCGTCGGGTCCTGCCCGACCAGGTAGTCGGAGAGCTCGTCGACGGCGGCGGCGACGGTGTGGGCGCGGCCCTCGACGACGGGCTCGCCCCAGCCGGTGATCCCCTCGTCGGTGTCGATCCGCAGGAAGCACCAGCGGGGGGCGACGAGGTACGTCTTCAGGGAGGTGATCTTCACGGGTGGTCCTTCACGGGGGTGTCTCGGCGGTCCTTCACTTGGAGTCCTTCTTGACGGTCCAGCCGCCGTCGACGACGAGGTTGGTGCCGGTGATGTAGGCGGCGTCGGCGGAGGCGAGGAAGGCGACGGCGGCGGCCACCTCCTCGGGGCGGCCGAGGCGGGCGAGGGCGGTGGCGTCGGCGGAGAGCCGGCGGCCCTCCTCGTCGACGTCGTTCCAGACGTCGGTGAGGATCGGGCCGGGCAGCACGGAGTTGAAGCGGACGTCGGGGCCGTACTCGACGGCGAACTGGCGGACCAGCGCGCACATGCCGCCCTTGGAGGCCGCGTAGGCGGGGTAGCCGGGGAGGCCGAAGTCGGCGTGGACACTGGAGGTGGCGACGAGGCTGCCGCCCTCGGCGCGCAGGTCGTCGAGGAAGGTCCGGGTCGCGAGGTAGAGGGAGCGCAGGTTGACGGCGAGCTCGCGGTCCCAGGAGTCGACGGGGAGTTCGTGGGCGGCGCCCGGGGTGTGGACGAAGGCGTTGCTGTGGAGGACGGAGACGGGGCCGAAGCGGTCGTGGGTCTCCTCGCGCAGCGCGGCCCAGTCGGCCTCGGAGGAGACGTCGCAGCGGACGTAGGCGGCGCGGCCGCCCTCCTCGCGGATGCGGGCGGCGACGGCCTCGCCGGCGGCTGCGGCGATGTCGGCGACGACGACGGCGGCGCCCTCGCGGGCGAGCCGGGCGGCGCTGGCCGCGCCGATTCCGGAGGCGGCGCCGGTGACGACGGCGGTCTGCCCGGAGAAACGGTTCATGGGAGGGGCTTTCTGGGACGGGGGGTCAGCGGGTGATGTCCTGGGCGGCCAGGAGGCCGAGTTCGGCGCGGTGCGGGATGCCCTCCCAGTCGCCGGGGACGGAGACGGCGAAGGCGCCGCAGAGGGCGGCGAGCCGGAGGCGTTCGGGGACCGGGGAGCCGTCGAGGAGGGCGGCGAGGTAGCCGGAGACGAAGGCGTCGCCGGCGCCGACCGGGTCGACGGCGGTGACGGGGACCGCGGCCTGGCGGTGGGTGCCGTCGGCGGTGGCCGCGAGGGCGCCGTCGGCGCCGAGCTTGAGGACGGCTTCGGCGGGGCCGAGCCGGGTGAGGGCGCGGGCCGTCTCCTCCGGTGCGCCGTCGGGGACGAAGAGGGTGGCCTCCTCGGGGCCGGCGAAGACCAGGTCGGTGTGCGGGAGGAGGCGGCCGAGCGTCTCGGCGGCCTCGGCGCGGCTCCACAGGCGCTCGCGGTGGTTGACGTCGAGGGAGACGGTGACGCCGGCGGCCCGGGCGAGGGCCACGGCGTGCTCGACGGCGGCGCGGGCGGTGGCGCCGAGCGCCGGGGTGATGCCGGTGACGTGGAGGATCCGGGCGCCGGTGATCCGGGCCTCGTCGAGGTCGCCGGGGGCGAGCCGGGAGCCGGCGAGGCCGGCGCGGTAGTAGGAGACGCGGAGCCGGTCGGCGGTCCGGCGCTCGCGGAGCATCAGGCCGGTGGGGGCGCCGGGGTCGGTGCGGGCGCCGGAGACGTCGACGCCCTCGGCGCGCAGTCCGGCGAGGATCATCGCCCCGGCGGGGTCGTCGCCGACGCGGCCGGTCCAGGCGGCGGTGTGGCCGAGCCGGCTGACGCCGACGGCGACGGTGGCCTCGGCCCCGGCCCAGCCGAGCCGCAGCGGGGCGCCGTTGGCGAAGGGCCCGGGTCCGGTGGCGGCGGCGACGGCCATGGCCTCGCCGAGGGTGACGAGGGCGGGTCCGCGGGTCTCTGCCGGGTGCGTCATCGGAGCCGTGTCCCGTCCAGGAAGGCGGCCGCCCGGTCGGCGAGGGCCGCGAGGGAGCCGCCCTCGCAGGCGTCCCCGACGAGGGGGCCGCCGATGCCGAGGGCGGTGGCCCCGGCGGCGAGGTAGGCGGGGGCGTCGGCGGCGGAGATGCCGCCGGTGGGGACGAGCGGCACGTCGGGGAGCGGGGCGCGGACGGCCTTGAGGTACGCGGGGCCGCCGGCGGCGGCCGGGAAGAGCTTGACCATGGTCGCGCCGGCCCGCCAGGCGGTGAGGATCTCGGTCGGCGTGTACGCGCCGGGCAGCACCGGCACGTCGAGGCGGACGGCTTCGGCGATGACGTCGACGCAGGTGGCGGGGGTGATGAGGTAGGTGGCGCCGGCTTCGACGGCGGCCAGGGCCTCGGCGGGGGTGGTGACCGTGCCGGCGCCGAGGGCGAGGCCGGGCGGGGCGTCGGCGGCGTACTCGCGGAGGGCGTCGAGCACCCCGGGGGTGGTGAGGGTGAACTCGGCGGCGCGGACGCCGGAGGCGAGGAGGGTGTCGGTGACCTCGGCGAAGCGGTCGGCGGAGGAGGAGCGGAGGATGGCGATGACGGGGGCGGCGGCCAGGGCGGCGCGCAGCCCCTCGTACGGGCTGGTCATGGTGGGCTCCTGGGAGCGGGTCAGCGGTCGGCGTACGGGGTGGCGGGCAGGCCCGTGACGCCCGGGCGGCAGACGAAGAGGCGGCCGGCGTCGGGTTCGGCGCGGCGGCGCTCTTCGGGGAGGTGGTGGGTGGCGGTGGTGATGACGAGGACGTCGAGGTCGGGGCCGGCGAAGGCGCAGCTGGTGACGTGGGAGGCGGGCAGTTCCACGCGCGCGCGGAGGACGCCGCCGGGGGTGAAGGCGAGGACCTCGCCGCCGCCCCAGACGGCGACCCAGACGTTGCCCTCGGCGTCGACGGTGAGGCCGTCGGGGTAGCCGCTGTCGAGGACGGCGAAGGGGCGGCGGCCGGAGAGGGCGCCGGTGGCGGGGTCGTAGTCGAGGACGTCGACGCGGCGGGTGGGGCTGTCGGCGTAGTAGAGGAGGGTGCCGTCGGGGCTCCAGCCGAGGCCGTTGGAGATCGAGACGGGCTCGACGAGGGTGGTGAGGCCGTCGGCGTCGAGGCGGTAGAGGGCGCCGGCGCCGGGCCGTTCGTCGAAGGCCATGGTGCCGCCGAGGAGGCGGCCGGCGGGGTCGACGGAGGCGTCGTTCAGCCGGCGGGGCACCCCGTCGTCGGGGAGGGCGGGCGCGGCGAGTTCGACGGCCTCGGCGGGCGGACGGCCGTCCTCCAGCCGGACGAAGGCGGTGCCGACGGCGGCGAGGAGGGCCCCGGAGGCGCAGGGGACGGCCGCGCCCACGGGGCGGTCGAAGCGGAGGGCGGCGGTGGGCACCAGGTCGGTGCGGCCGTCCTCCCGGGTGAGGGCGGCCCGGTGGACGAGGCCCTCGGTGATGTCGACCCAGAGGAGCTCCTGGCGGGCGGTGTCCCAGACGGGGCCCTCGGGCAGGCGGCCGGGCGCGGGGGTGCAGGGCACGGCCCTGAGCTGGAGCATCGCTTCTCCTTCGGGAGGGGTTCCGGGGAGCCTCGGGGCGCTGGGACCCCTGGGGAATCGTGATTGATTCTGGTGAGTTCTGTTCGTTCCGAGGTGGCGGGAGAAAAACTACGGCTTCGTCTAACCGTTGTAAATATCCCGGCGCCGACTTCTTCCAACCCTTCGAATAAGATCCCGTGGACGACCGCGCACCGACGGAGGGCAGCAGGGATGATCAGGCGCACCTCGCAGGACATTCGCCGCCTCAACCGCTTCGAGGTGCTGCGCCGGGTCTACGCGGGCCCGGGCGCGATGAGCCGGCAGGACCTCGCGGCCGCCACGGGCCTCTCCTTCGCCACCGTCGCCAACCTCACCGCCGAGCTCCTGGAGGCCGGCGTCCTGGCCGAGGCCGGGCACGAGGAGTCCGGCGGCGGGCGGCCGCGCGCGCGGCTGGCGGTGAACGCCGAGCGGGGCGCGCTGATCGGCGTCGACATCGCCGAGACCTCGGTCCACGCCGAGCTGTTCGACCTGGCCCTGACGGTCCGCCACTCGGTGGAACGGCCCCTCCCGCCCGGGGACGTGCGGCCGGCCGACGTGGTCGAGGCGGTCGGAGGGGCCGTCGAGGAGCTGCTCGCCGCCTCCGGGACCGACCGGGCCCGGGTCCTCGGGGCCGGGGTGAGCGTGCCGGGCATGGTCGAGCGGGAGGGCGGGGTGTCGTCGTTCTCGCCGTACTGGTCCTGGCACGAAGTGCCGCTGCGGGCGCTGCTCGACGAGCGGCTGGGGCTGCCGCTGTGGCTGGACAACCCGCTGCGGGCCAGCACGGTCGCGGAGATGTGGTGGGGCGCGGGCCGCGAGGTCGACGACCTGGTGGTGCTGACGCTGCGGGCCGGGGTCGGCGCGGGCATCGCGATCGGCGGGCAGCTGTACCGGGGCTTCACCAACAGCGCGGGCGAGTGGGGCCACACCTGCATCGCCCTCGACGGGCGCCCGTGCACCTGCGGCAACCGGGGCTGCGTGGAGGCGTACGTGTCGCTCCGCGGGATCGCCGCGACCTGGCGCGAACTCGCCCCGGACGACGAGCGGGCGACCGGCCCGGACGACGCGGCCACGGTCGCGGCGCTGGCCCGCGCGGCCGACGCGGGCGACCCGGTCGCCGCCGCCGCCGTCGAGCGCACCGGGCGCTGTCTGGGCGCCGCCGTCGCCAATCTGATCAACCTGGTCAACCCCCAGGTCGTCGTGGTGGGCAACCAGGTCGTCGACCTGCTCGGGGAGCGGCTGCTGCCGGCCGCGTACGAGGCGGTGGGGCGGCACGCGCTGGCGCTGCCGCACCGGGCGGCGACCCTGCGGCGCAGCGCCGTACCGCACAACGCGGTGACCCGGGGCGCGGCGACCTTCGCCCTGGAGGGCTTCCTGGAGGACCGGGAGGTCTTCGGTCCGGTGAGCCGGATGCGGAAGGCCGCCAAGGGGGGCGGCGGTGCGCGCGGCTGAGCCGGCCGCGCGGCCGGCTCAGCGGGGCGCCCCCCGGTACCCCAGCCGGGCGGAGAGTTCGCCGGCGCCCCGGACGGCGAGGGCGGTCAGCTCGTTCTCGCGGTCCTCGTCCCAGCGGATGACCGGGACGGAGACGGAGAGCGCGGCGACGACCCGGCCCGAGCGGTCGCGGACGGGGGCGGCGACGCAGGAGACGTCCGGGTTCGACTCGCGCTGCTCGACGGCGACGCCGAGGACGGCGATCTCGGCGAGGGCGGCGCGCAGGACGTCCGGGTCGGTGATGCTCTCCGGCGTCATGGCGGTCAGCTCGCGCCCGTCGAGGAGTGCGTCGAGCTCGGCGGCGGGGAGCATGGCGAGGAGCATCTTCCCGACGGCCGTGCAGTGGGCGGGAAGGCGGCGGCCGGCCGCCGAGACCATGCGCACCGCGCGGGTGGAGTCCACCTTGGCGACGTAGATGACGTCCGCGTCCTCCAGGAGGGCGACGTGGACGGTCTCGCCGCAAGCCTCGGCGATCTCGTGGGCGACCCGGCGGCCCTCGGCGGCGAGGTCGAGCTGCTCCGCGTACCGGCTGCCGAGCTGGTACGTGCGCACGCCGAGCCGGAAGCGGCCGGGCTGTTCCGGCACCGGGACCAGGTAGTTGCGGGCGGCGAGCGTGGAGACCAGCTCGTGGGTGGTGGTGCGGGGCAGGCCGAGCCGGCGGGTGATCTCGGGCGCGGAGAGCGTGCCGTCCCCCTGGAGGAAGAGCTCCAGAATGTCGAATGCCCTGGTCACCGCGGGTACGAGTCGCCCCATGCCCCCACCTCACCCTCACGTCGTTCGATATGCCGTACCACGGCCGAAATCGCGGACAGAGACTAGCGGCGCGCCGGGGGGCGGGCAACGGGCGCGGACCGGCCGTGAGGGGCGACTGCTCCGGCAGCGCCTCCTCGGTGAACCTCTTCCTCGCCGCCGTCGACGACGACGCCGCCCTGAGGGCGGAGACCGGGGTCGACACCGCCTGGCTCGCGCCGCTGCACGAGCTGGTGCGGCGGGCCGCCGAAGCCGGACACGGCGAGGACAGCATCGCCGCGCTCACCGAGGTGCTGCGCAAGCCGGCCGGGGAGACCGACGCGCCCTGACCGCGCCCGGCCGACGCCCCGTACCGGACCGCCGGCCGGGCGGTCCCCGGTTCGGCGAGGAGGTCACCGACCGGTTCGGGGTCGGGGCTGGACGGTTCGGGATTCCGGCCCCGCTCCCCTTCCCGCCTCCTCCGTCGAAGCGCTTCGATCTTTCCCCGCCCACAGTCTGGACACGTCAACTCCCCCGCGTTACCGTCTCGCTGAGCCGGCCGAAGCGACTTTCGACGGTTCCGTCGAAGCGATTCACCAGTCCTGGCCGCGGGGAGATCGGATGGTCACGCTTGCCGAGGTCGCCCGGCACGCCGGGGTGTCGGCCAGCACGGTGAGCTATGTCCTCAGCGGCAAGCGGCCCATCTCCGACCGCACCCGCCGGCGGGTGCGCGCCAGCATCGAGCGGCTCGGCTACCAGCCGCACGCCGGGGCCCGGGCGCTCGCCAGCAGCCGGTCGCGGATCATCGCGCTGATGGTGCCGCTGCGCACCGACATGTACGTGCCGGTGATGCTGGAGATCGCGGTCGCCGTCGCCACCACCGCCCGCGCGCACGGCTACGACGTCCTCCTCCTCACCGGCGAGGAGGGGCCGTCGGCGCTGCGCCGGGTCACCGGCAGCGGGCTCGCCGAGGCCGTGATCCTCATGGACGTGCAACTGGACGACGGGCGGCTGCCGTTGCTGCGCGGCGCCGCGCCGCCGGCCGTCCTCGTCGGGCTGCCCGCCGACCCGACCGGGCTGAACTGCGTGGACCTGGACTTCGCCGCGGCCGGGGCGCTCTGCGTGGAGCACCTGGCCGGGCTCGGGCACCGGGAGATCGCCGTCGTCGGCGGCTCGCCCGGGGTGTACGCCCGGCACACCGGCTTCGCCGAGCGGACCCTCGGCGGGCTGCGCGAGCGGGCCGCCCGGCTGGGCGTCGGGCTGCTGCACCGGCCGTGCGACGGCAGCCACGACGCGGTCGCCGGGGTGCTCGCCCGGATCCTCGACGAGCGCCCGGCGGTCAGCGCCTTCGTGGTGCAGAACGAGACGGCCGTGGAGCCGCTGCTCGCCCTGCTGCGGCGGACCGGCCGCGCGGTCCCCGAGGACGTGTCGGTGGTCGCGGTCTGCCCCGAGGCGGTGGCCGAGCGGGCGTCGGTGCCGCTGACCTCGGTGGCGATCCCGGCGCAGGAGCTGGGCCGGCGGGCGGTGGAGCGGCTCTTCGCCCGGCTCACCGACCCGGACGGCCCGCACGCGCGGGGGGTGGAGCTGCTCCCGCCGGTGCTGACCGCCCGGGAGAGTTCGGGCCCGCCGCCGGCCCGCCGGTTCACGGACTGACGAGGACGTGCTCCTCGCCCGCCCGCAGCGTCAGCCGCCGCCGGCCCTCGGGCGCGCGCAGTTCGACGTCGGCGTCGCGGGCGGGGCGGAGGACGGCCCGGTACTCCCCCGGCGCCCAGGCGAGGTCGAGGCGGGCGCCGAAGCGGGTGCGGATCCCGGTGAGCCGGCCCCGGTCGCAGAGGCCGGGCGGGGGCGCGGGCAGCAGGACGAGCCGGGCCGGGGTGGAGCGGACCAGCGCCTCGACGACCAGGGCGGGCAGGGCGTGGGCGGCGTCGGCGTTGTAGACGTTCCGCCGCGGGTAGTGCGCGCTCATCAGGGAGGGGTGGAAGTAGTCGCCGGCGAGGACCCGCCGCAGGGCGTCGCCGGTGCGGCCGGCGTCGCCGAGACGGGCGGCGACGAGCCCCTGGTGGAGGTGGCCGTGGGCCGACTCGTTCTCGTGGCCGCGCAGTTCGAGGGCGCGGGCGGCGGCGCGGGCGAGGCGGGGGGTGTCGTACGGGGTGATCGCGTCGAGCGGCCAGACCGGGTAGAGGTGGCTGAGGTGCCGGTGGTCGTAGCGGTCGCCGAGGCCGGGCCGGGCCCATTCGGCGAGCGCCCCGTCCCCGTTGGTCCGGTAGGGCGGCAGGCGGTCGGCGAGGGACCGCAGCCGGGCGGCCCGCTCCTCGGGGGCGCGGTCGGCGGCGGCGGTCAGCGCGTGGCGGGCGGCGGCGAGGTCCATGGTGGCGTCGACGGCGCCCGGGCCCCCGCCCCGCGGGCGGTTCTCCGGCGAGTAGGAGGGGACGACGGCGAGGTGCCCGTCGGGTCCGGTGCGGGTGAGGAACGACGCGTAGAAGTCGGCGAGTTCGTCGAGGAGGCCGGTGAGCCAGGGGTCGTGCCGGCCGTCGGCCTCGTCCTCCTCGACGAGCGGGAGGAGGAGCCAGTCGGCGGCGGCCGTCCACAGGTGGAGGGGGTACGCGCGGTCGAAGTGGTACGCGTGGCCCCTCTCGCCGTCGGTGTGGGCGGGGGCGACGATGCCGCGGGTGCCGAAGACGGCCCGCGCGTTGTCCCGCCAGTCGGCCGACTGGCCGCGGATCAGGGCCCGGTGGGCCTCGGTGACCTCGGGCAGGTCGGCGGCGACGGCGGAGGCGGTCTGGAGGCCGAGGTTGGCGTCGGTGGTGAAGCCGCCTTCCCAGGCGGTGTCCCAGTCGCCGGTCCACAGTCCGCACAGGCGGGGCGGGAGCAGGCCGGAGGAGGAGAGCAGGTGGTGGCGGCCGGCCGCGAAGAGGCGTTCGAGGAGGGCGGGTCCGGCGGGGCGGGCGAGCAGCTCCGAGCCGGACAGGGCCCGTTCGGCGGGGTCGGCGCCGAGGTCGAGGACGACCCGCAGGTAGGCGGTGCGGTGGAGGGCGGTGTGCCGGTCGAGGAGCCGGGCGTACGCGGCGGCGGGGCCGTCCTCCCCGGCGAGGGCGCGCAGCGCGGCGGCCTCCCCGGCGGGGTCGTACGGGCCGTCGTGGCGGTGGACCCGGGTGAGCAGGAGGAGCCGGCCGGCGCCCTCGACGCGGATGCCGCGGTCGGTGAGCGCGGTGCGGCCGGTGTCGGCGACGACGAGGGTGAGGCCGGTGTAGCCGAGGGTGGAGTCGGGGTAGCGGGCGCGCAGGGTGAGGAGGGTCTCGCCGTGGGCGGTGGCGGCGCCGCGGCCGGTGGTGAGGCCGGCCGGCACGCCGTCGAGGCGGTGGTCGAGCTCGACGCGGACGCGGGGGCCGGGCGCCGTCACGTACTGGACGAGGACGTCGTCGGCGCGGGAGGCGAAGACCCGGCTGACGCGGTCCCCGGCGGTGGCGGTGACGACGCCGGTGGTGAAGTCCGCCGCGCGGCGCGTCCCGGGGCCGGGCGCCGGGGCCTCGTTCCCGACGCGGGTGAGGAAGCCGGGGTGGAAGGGCTGGATCCGGCGCAGCGGGCGGCCGTCGGTGAAGGTCTCGGCCGCCGTGGGGTCGCCGGCGAGCAGGGCGTCCTGGAGGGCGGGGAGCCGGTCGGCGAGGCGGGGCGGGTCGGTGTCGCCGGGCCGGTGGTGGGGGCGGACGAGGGCGTGGTGGGTGACGATCACCCGGTCGTCCACGGGGTCGCCGTACACCAGGGCCCCGTGCCGGCCGTTCCCGACGGGGAAGGCGTCCTCCCAGCGGGCGGCGGGCGCGGGTTCCCAGGTGCCGTGCGCGGGTCCGGTCACGGGTGCTCCTCCAGGACGGCGGCGCCGAAGCGGTCGAGGGTGAGGGCGGAGTCGACGGTGGTGCCGGTGAGCAGGTCGCGGTGGCGGCCCGGCACGGGGACGGTGACCGGGTCGCGGCCGTGGTGGAGCAGGAAGAGGAGGTCGCCGCGGCGGACGGCCTCGACGCCGTCGGGGAGGCCGTCGAGGACGGGCCGGATCCCGGCCTCGTGGGCGGCCTCGGCGAGCAGGGCGCGCAGGGCGGCGGGTTCGGGGAGGGTGGAGAGGTAGCGGGCGCGGCCGCGGCGGAGGACGGCGGGGCGGCCGTCGAGGTCGCCGCCCCGGTAGGCGGCCAGGGTCTCGGTGCCGGGGGCGGGGACCAGTTCCTCGGACCACAGGGTGCCGTGGAAGGTGCCGCAGTCGACGCGTTCGCCGGGGGCGAGGGGCCACCACTCGTCGATCCGGTCGATGCCGAGGAGGGCGCGGAGGCGGGCGTCCATGCCGCCGGGGCGGATCCGGTCGTCGGGGTCGGCGACGCCGGTGAAGAAGCCGCAGACGAGCCGGCCGCCGGCGGCCGCGTACCGCTCCAGGTTCGCGAGGGCGGTGTCGTCGAGGAGGTAGAGGTGGGGGACGACGACGAGGGGGTGGGCGGTGAGGTCGTGGTGGGGGTGGGCGAAGGCGGTGGGGAGTCCGGCCTCCCAGAGGGCGCGGTGCCAGGCGCGGACCAGGTCGCCCTGGTCGAGGCGGTCGGAGAGGGCGCCCTCGTGGCGGCCGGCCCACCAGGAGTCCCAGTCGTGGAGGAGGGCGATCCCGCCGGCGGGGAGGCGGCCGCCGGCGACGCGGGGGCCGATGCGGGCGAGGTCGGCGCCGAGGCGGACGGTCTCGCGGAAGACGCGGCCGTCTTCGCCGGAGTGGCCGAGCATGCCGGAGTGGAACTTCTCGGCGCCCTGCCGGGAGGCGCGCCACTGGAAGTAGTGGACGGCGTCGGCGCCGCGGGCGACGGCCTGGAGCGCCCACAGCCGGTTGAGCCCCGCGGGCTTGGGGCGGTTGACGGGGCGCCAGTTGACGGCTCCGGCGGCCTGTTCCATGACCATCCAGGGGCGGCCGCCGGCCTCGGCGCGGGTGAGGTCGGCGACGAGGGCGTTCTCGTGGGCGCCGGTGAGCGGTGCGGCGGGGTCGGGGTAGACGTCGACGGAGACGACGTCCTCCTCGGCGGCCCAGGCCCAGCCGTCCTGGCCGGACCAGAAGGGCATGAAGTTGGTGGTGACCGGCAGGTGCGGGGTGTGTTCGCGGACGATGTCGCGTTCGGCGCGGTAGCACTCCAGGAGCAGGTCGGAGGTGTGGCGGCGGAAGTCGAGGACGTGGGCGGGGTTGCGCAGGTAGTGGGCGCGGCGCGGGGGCAGGACCTCGGCCCAGTCGGCGTACCGCTGGCCCCAGAAGTCGCCGCCCCAGGCGGTGTTGAGGGCGTCGAGGGTGCCGTACCGGCGCCGGAGCCAGGCGCGGAAGGCGCGGGCGGCCTCGTCGCCCCAGTCGTGGGTGCAGTACTCGTTGTTGACGTGCCACATCACGAGCGCCGGGTGGCGGGCGTAGCGGGCGGCGAGGTCCCCGGTGATCGCGGCGGCGTGCCGGCGGTAGGCCGCGCTGGCGGGGGCGAAGTGCTGGCGGGAGCCCCACCATTCGGTGCGGCCGTCCTCGTCGCGGGGGAGGGTCTCGGGGTGGCGGTGGCCGAGCCAGGGCGGCGGGGAGGCGGTGGGGGTGGCGAGGACGACGTCGACGCCGTGCGCGTGGGTGAGGTCCATGAGCCGGTCGAGCCAGCCGAACTCCCGTGCTCCCGGCTCGGGTTCCAGCCGGGCCCAGGAGAAGACGCCGAGGGTGACGGTGGTGACGCCGGCCCGGCGCATCAGCCGCAGGTCCTCGGTCCAGGTCTCCTCCGGCCACTGCTCGGGGTTCCAGTCGCCGCCGTACAGGAGGCGGGGCGGGCGGCCGGGCGGGTGGGTGAGGTCGTCGAGGCTCGGCATGCGGGTTCTTCCGTGAGGAGGGTCGGGGGTCAGCCCTTGACGGCGCCGGTGAGCATGCCCTTCTTGAAGTGCTTCTGGACGAAGGGCGAGAGGACGGCGACGGGCAGCAGGGCGAGGACCATGACGGCCATCTGGACGGCGAGTCCGGAGAGGTTGCCGGCCTTGACGGCCTGGCCGAGGCCGACGGGGATCTCCTGCTTCTGGGCGAGCTGGATGAGCACGTTCTGCAGCGGCATCATCGTCTGGTCGTTGAGGTAGAGGGAGGCGTTGAACCAGGCGCTCCAGTAGCCGACCGCGTAGAAGAGGGTGATGACGGCGATCACCGCGCGGGAGAGCGGCATGACGATCGTCCACAGGATCCTGAGGTCGCCGGCGCCGTCGATGCGGGCGCTGTCGACGAGTTCGGGCGAGATGCCCATGAAGAAGGCGCGCAGGACGAGGATGTTGAAAACGCTGACGGCGCTGGGGAGGATCAGCGCCAGGTAGGTGTCGGTGAGGCCGAGGGTCTGCACGAGCAGGTAGGTGGGGATGAGGCCGGCGCCGAAGAACATGGTGCCCATCAGCGTGAAGAGGATGAAGCGGTGCCCGACGGAGCCGGGCCGGGAGAGCCCGTACGCGCAGAGCACCGAGACCGTCGTCGAGAAGAGGGTGCCGGCGAGGGTGACGCCGAGGCTGACGAGGACGGCGCGGGTGACCTGTCCGCCGCCGAGCAGCTCCCGGTAGGCGATGAGGGTGAGGTCTCCGGGGACGATGACGAGGCCGCCGGCCTCGGTGATCGCCTGTTTGGTGGAGAGGCTGGTGACGACGACGATCCAGAGCGGGAAGAGGACGGCGAGGCAGGCGAGGACGAGGAGGGTGCCCTTGGCGGCGAGTCCGGCGCGGGTCGGCGGTTCCTCCCAGACGGGGCGGGCGGGTGCCGCCCACCGGGAGGGCCGGGCGGCTCCGCGGCCGGGGGGCGCGGGTCGTTCGAGGACGCGGGTGGTCATTTCCGGTACACCCCCTGCTCGCCCATGAGGTGGGCGGCCTTGTTCGCGGAGAGGACGAGCGCGAGGCCGACGATCCCCTTGATGAGTCCGGCCGCGGCGGCGTAGCTGAAGTCCTGGCTGCGCAGGCCGGTCCACCAGACGAAGGTGTCGAGGACCTCGGCGGCGGCGGGTCCGACGGCGTCGCGCTGGAGCAGCAGCTGCTCGAAGCCGACGGTGAGGGCGTCGCCGACGCGGAGCACGAGGAGCAGCGCGACGACGGGCCGCAGGGCGGGCAGGGTGACGTGCCACATGCGGCGCCACCGGTCGGCGCCGTCCATGGCGGCGGCCTCGTACAGCGACTGGTCGACGGCGGCGAGCGCGGCGAGGAAGACGATGACGCCCCAGCCGGCGTCCTTCCAGATGCCCTCGGCGGTGACGAGGAACTTGAAGACGCCGGGGTCGGTCATCAGGTCGAAGCCCTCGTGGCCGTGCTCGCGCAGGGTCTGGGCGATGATGCCGGCGCCGCCGAAGATCTGCTGGAAGACGGTGATGACGATGACCCAGGAGAAGAAGTGCGGCAGGTAGAGCACGGCCTGCACGAAGGCGCGGACGCGGGGGCGCAGCACGCTGTGCACGAGGAGGGCCAGGGCGATGGGGACGGGGAAGAAGAGCAGCAGCTGGAGGACGAAGAAGACCAGGGTGTTCTCGACGGCGTCCCAGAACGCCGGGTCGGACAGGACCCGTTCGAACTGGGCGAGGCCGACCCAGGGGGACTCCAGGACGGCGGCGGCGCCGTTGGCGGAGAGGTAGGGGTCGTACTCCTGGAAGGCGATGACGTTCCCGAGGACCGGGACGTAGTGGAAGAGGAGGACGAGGGCGAGGGCGGGGACCGTCATCAGCAGGAGGGTGCGGTCGCGCCGGAGCCGCCGGCCGAGGGGGGTCCTCGGCCGGCGGCCGGTGGTGTCGCGGGTCTTCACGGTCGGCTCGCCGCGGAGCCTGTGGTGTCGAGGAGCTTCTTGTACCAATCGCGGAGCTGGTCGCCGCCCCCGGTCTTCCACTCGGAGACGGCCTGCTGCATGTCGGAGACCTTCTTGCGGCCGCGGACGATGTCCTTCTCCAGCTGCTCGAAGTCGTTCATGAGGCCGGTCCACCGCCCGGGTTCGGCGACGGTGAGGCCGTAGAAGGAGGACTTGCGGGTGAAGGCGCCCATCCGCCGCTGCCACGCGACCTGCGCTTCGGCGATCTCCGGCAGGTCGGGGTGGGCGATGTAGGGGGCGGGGCTGGCGATGAACATCCAGGAGCTGCCGACCTCCTGGTTGCCGGCGTCGGTCTTGACCGGGAGGCCGTCCTTGACGGTGTGGTGGACGCCTTCGACGCCGTAGTCGGTGAGCATGCGCTCCTTGGTGCCGTAGGGGGCGGCGGTGAAGTCCGCGATGGCGAGGGCGTCCTCGATCACGGACCGGGGAGCGCCCTTGCGGACGAAGGACCAGATGTTGGCGGGGTTGGTGGCCCACAGCCGCGGGGGGCCGCCGGCGTGGCCGGGGATGTCCATGGCGGCCATCGCGAACTCCGGGTTCCGCGCGGCCATCTCCGCGGTCTTGCCGTACCAGTGGGCGAGGTCGTTGTTGTAGACGAGGCACTGGCCGGAGGTGAAGCGGACGCTGGTGTCGCCCTGGTTCTGGGCCTTCTCGTCGGGGTGGACGACGCCGGCGTCGTAGAGCTTGCGGGTCCACGCCAGGGCTTCGAGGTACTCGGGGGTCTCGACGCGGTTGACCAGCTTGCCGTCGACGAGGTTCCAGCCGAGCGCCTTGTCGCCGCCGTTGAGGACGCCGAACATGTTGTACGCGGTCCAGGTCATGTCGGCGCAGGCCCACACCTTCGCCCTGGCGCTGGTGATCTCCTTGGCGAGGGCGAGGAACTCGTCGGCGCTCCTGGGGAGTTGCCAGCCCTTCGCGTCGAAGACGTCCTTGCGGTAGAAGGGCGCGATGTTGGTGACGTACGAGGCGGGCATGGGCAGGCCGCGGAGCTTGCCGCCGAAGATGGAGCGCTGCCAGGCGTCGGTGGGGATGGCGGCGAGGTTGGGGTAGGCCTTGACCCTGTCGCCGGAGAGGTACGGGCCGAGGTCCTCGAACTTGGCGTCGACGGCGCTCGGGATCTTGCCGCCGAGGTTCCAGCCGGGGACGACGACGAGGTCGGGGACGGTGGAGGAGGCGAGGACGGCGCCGAGCTTCTGGTCGTAGACGTTGCCGTCCTGGTTCTGCCAGGTGGCCCGGACGCCGATGGCCTCGTTCATGGCCCGGTAGTACGGGTTGTCGGCGGCGGGCGGGGTGCCCCAGAACGGCGCCATGACGGTGAGGGCGCTGCCCTGGCCCTTCTTCTCCACGGACGCCTTGAGCCCGGAGTTCGGGATGGCGCGGGTGTAGCCGGCGGCGGAGCCGTTCTCGGCGGGGATGTCGGCGGGGACGACGCCGCGGGCGACGAACGCGGGGAGGATCTTGGCGGCGTCCTTGCCGCTGGTGGTGCCGTCCTTCTTGCCGGTGTCGCCGTCGCCGCCGCAGGCGGTGAGCAGCGGGGCTCCGCCGGCGACCGCGACGGCGGCGACGGCGCCGGTGGCGAGGAAGCCCCTCCGGCTCGGTTCGGTTCTCCGGGAGCCCGTGGAGACGGCGTTCGGCGTCATTGCGTCAACCCTTCATGGCACGCGCCAGGACACGCGGCGCCCGAGGGGTCGCCGGCCGGCTGCGGTGGTGGAGGTGGAGCACGGTGCGGGGTGCGGGCGGGGCGGGGCCCCGGGGCGCGGCGACGGCGCGGCGGGAGGACACCGGCGGGTCGAAGCGCTTCGATGTTGCTGTGAGGTTAAGTGACGCCCCCAGGCGCGGCAAGGGTCGTTCAGGAGTTTCTCGCAGCACCGCCGGGAAAGGCCGAATGCCTTCAACTCCTGTGACCAGTAGGGGAGGTGAATCGGCCGGGAGCCTTGACACCCTCCCCCGGCGGCTTGAGCATCGAAGCGCTTCGAAACTTCCGGCCGCCCTCCGGCGACCGCCCTCCCCACCGTCCACGCCGTCAAAGGGATCCCGTGACCGCAGACCGGCCGCCCTTCCGTGACCCGTCCCTCCCCGTCGACGCACGCGCCGCCGATCTCCTCGGCCGTCTCGCCCCCGCCGAACGCCTCGCCCTCCTCCACCAGTTCGCGCCCGGCGTCGACCGCCTCGGGCTCGCCGCCTTCCGCACCGGCCAGGAGGCGCTGCACGGCGTCGCCTGGATGGGTCCGGCGACCGTCTTCCCGCAGGCCGTCGGCCTCGGCGCGAGCTGGCACCCGGAGCTGGTGCGCCGGGTCGGCGAGGCCGTCTCGCGCGAGGCGCGGGCGATGCGCGCGAAGGACGAGCGGGTCGGCCTCAACGTGTGGGCGCCCACCGTCAACCTGCTGCGCCACCCGCTGTGGGGCCGCGGCGAGGAGGGCTACTCCGAGGACCCGGCGCTCACCTCCGCGATCGCCGTCGCCTTCACCCGGGGCCTGCGCGGCGACCATCCGGCGTACTGGCGCACCGCGCCCGTCCTCAAGCACTGGCTGGCGCACAACAACGAGACCGCCCGGGACACCTCCTCGGCCTCCGTCCGCCCGCGCGTGCTGCGCGAGTACGACCTGCGGGCCTTCCGGGGCGCCGTCGAGGCGGGCGCGGTGGCCGGCGTGATGCCCGCGTACAACCTGGTCAACGGGCGCCCCAACCACCTGTCCCCGTACCTGGGGTCGGAGCTGCGGACGTGGACGGAGCGGGAGCTCCTCGTCTGTTCCGACGCGGGCGCGCCGAGCAACCTCGCCGACTCGCAGGGCTACTTCGACACCCACGAGGAGGCCGTCGCGGCGGCGCTGCGCGCGGGCGTCGACTCCTTCACCGACCACGGCACCGACAGCTCGATCGTCCTGGGACGGCTCGAACGGGCCCTGGAGCGGGGCCTGATGGACCAGGAGGACGTGGACCGGGCGGTGCGCCGGCAGCTGACCGTGCGGTTCCTGCTCGGCGAGTTCGACCCGGAGCTCGACCCGTACGCGCACGAGACCGCGTACGACACGGCCGCCCACCGCGCGCTGGCCCGCGAGGCGGCGGAGGCGGCGATCGTCCTGCTGCGCAACGAACCCGCCGGTGGGGCACCGCTGTTGCCGCTGCGGCAGGGCGGCCGGATCGCGGTGGTCGGGCTGCTCGCGGACGCCGTCAAGCTGGACTGGTACAGCGGCGCGCTGCTGCACCGCTCCTCCCCGCTGGACGGGCTCCGGGAGCGGTTCGGCGCGGACCGGGTGGACTTCGCGGAGGGCGTGGACCGGATCCGGCTGCGGACCGCCGACGGGCGCGCGCTGCGCGTCCCGGAGAACGCGGACGGGGAGTCCGCACGGGGCGCGGAGGTCGCCCTCGACCCGGCGCTGCTCGCCGGCCGCACCGACCTGCCGCCGCTCACCGCGGACGCGGAGGGGACCCTCCTCGACCTGATCGACTGGGGCGACGGGGTGCTGACCCTGCGCGCGCCCGACGGCCGGTACCTGTCGGTGGCCGGGGACGGCCTGGTGCGCGCCTCGGCGGACGAGCCCGGCGGCTGGGTCGTCCAGGAGACGTTCCGCTTCGAGGCCCACGGCGACGGTCACCTCCTCCTGCACCTCGGGACGGGGGGCTACGTCTCTGTCGCCGCCGACGGCGTGAAGGTTGCCGCCGGTCGCGAGACGGCCGCCGTCCTCTCGGTGGAGACCGTCGAGCGGGGCGAGGAGGCGGTGGCGCGGGCCGCCGCCGGGGCGGACACGGTGATCGTGGTCGCCGGGAACGACCCGCACGTCAACGGGCGGGAGACCGAGGACCGGACGACGCTGGCGCTCCCGCCGCACCAGGACCGCCTGTGGCGGGCCGCGCACGCCGCGAACCCGCGCACGGTCCTCGTCCTCGTCTCCTCCTACCCGTACGCGGTGCCGGACGCGGCGGCGACGCTCCCGGCGCTGCTGTGGACCGCGCACGGCGGGCAGGCCGCGGGCACCGCCCTCGCGCGGGTCCTCGCCGGGGACGTCTCCCCCGCCGGGCGCCTGCCGCAGACCTGGTACGCCTCCGACGACGACCTGCCGGACCTGTTCGACTACGACGTCATCGGCGGCCGGCAGACGTACCTCTACTCCGACCGGACCCCGCTCTTCCCCTTCGGCCACGGCCTGACGTACACGGCCTTCGGGTACGAGGGCCTGACGGCGGCCGTGGGCGCGGAGGGGGTGCGCCTCTCCTGCACCGTCACCAACACGGGCGCCGTCGCCTCGGACGAGGTCGTCCAGGTGTACGCGCGGGCGGTCGCCCCGTCGGTGCCGCGCCCGCACCGCGAGCTCGTCGCCCACGAGCGGATCCACCTGGCGCCGGGCGGCACGGCGGCGCTCGCGTTCACGGTGCCGCTGTCGGCGCTGGCGTACTGGGACGTGGCGCACGGGCGGTGGGCGGTGGAGCCGGGGGCGTACGAGTTCCTGGCGGGCCCGTCCTCGGCGGACGCCCGCCGCACCGTCCGCGTCGAGCTGGCGGGCGAGGCGCCGGGGCCCCGCCCGGTCCTGGAGGCCGGTCTGGCGGCGGTCGACTACGACGAGCAGACGGGGACGGTGATCGTCGACCGGTCGAAGGTCTCCGGCGACGCGGTGACCCCGGCGGCGGACGCTCCGGGCACGCTCCTCTACCGGGCGTGCGACTTCGGGGACGGGGTCACGGAGCTGGCGGTGACGGCCGCCGGGACGGGCGAGGTGACGTTCTACGCCGGTGCGGGCTCCGCCGAGCTGGCCCGCCTCGCGGTGGCGCCCACCGGCAGCCCGTACGCCTACGCCACCGTGGGGGCGCCCTGTCACGTCCGGGACGTGACGGACCTCCGCGTCGAGCTGCGCGGGCCGCTGCGCCTCGCGCACGTCGCCTTCTCCTGCTGAGGGACCGGGGAAGGCGGCGCACGGGCGCCCCCGCCGGCCTCCTCCGGGCCCGGCGGGGCCGCCCCCGGGGCCCGGCACCGACGCCTTTCGGTGCCGGGCCCCGGCCCGCCGGGGTAGGGTCGCGGGACTGTCCGTCTGGGGGGGCCGCCATGACCAGCACGTCGTCCGCACACCGCTTCGCCCTGCTCGCCGCGGCGCTCGCCGCGCTCGCCGTCGCCTGCGGCACGACCCCCGAACCCGACCGCGCGGCGGGAGGCCCGGTGCCGGCCACGACCACGGCGGCGGCACCGCGGGCCGCCGGATCCTCGGCCGCGCCCGGGGACCCCGGCGCCCTGCCCGACGACTCCACGCCCGCCGCCGCGCCCACCGCGAACCCGTCCGCACCCGTCCCCGGCGAGGACGTCCGCGGCGCCTTCGCGAGCCTCCAGGCGACGTACTACGGCTCCTGCGACACGGACTGCGCCTCCTTCCTGGGCCGCGTCCACAAGGAACTCCAGGAACTGGGCATGGCGATGAAGGCCGACCCGAAGGGCCCCGGCCACTTCCCCGAGCCGCTCGCCCGGATCGCGGAACTGGAAGGGACCCTCGCCGGGGACGGCTCCTCCGAGAACCTGACGAAGCACAAGAAGGAGCTGATCGGCGCCCGCGACTTCGTCAACACGTGGATGCAGGGCCACCCGGACGACTACCGCTGACGGCGGCGAACGCCAGCGCGGCGGCGACGAGCCCCGCGCTCAGCAGGAACGGTCCCGTGGGCCGCTCCAGGACCGGCGCCGCGAGCAACGGCCCCGCCACGGCCCCCGCGTTGAGGGCGGCCGTGGCGTAGGCCCCGGCGAGCGCGGGCGCCCCGGCCGCCTCGTACAGGATCCGGGCGATGAGCGTCCCGCCGAGGGCGAACGACAGGGCGCCCTGGACGAGCAGGAGCGCCAGCAGGACCGCCGGGCGGTCCGCCAGCGCGGCGAGCGCGAGCCAGCCCGCGAGGAGCAGCGGTCCGCCGACGGCGAGGAGCCGGGCGGAGTGCCGGTCGGCGAACCGGCCCGCGGCCGTGACCCCGGCGAAGGAACCCGCGCCGAACAGGACGAGGGCCGCGGATACCCAGGGGGCGGTGAGCCCGGCCGGTCCCGTGACGACCGGCGCGAGGAAGGTGAAGGCGCCGAAGGTGGCGGCGTTCACCAGCGCGGCCAGGACCAGGACGCGGAGGAGCCGCGGCGCCCGCAGGACGCCGAACTCGCCCCGCAGCGGGGTCCGTTCGGTCCGGCCGTCGGGTACGCCCCGCAGGACGCCGAGCGCGGCGGGCACGCACAGTACCGCCACGGCCCAGAACGCGGCCCGCCACCCGGCGAGGGCCCCGAGCAGCGCCCCGCCGGGGACTCCGGCGACGGTGGCGGCGGTCGTCCCGCCGAGGAGGACGGCGAGCGCCCGGGCCTTGCGGTCGGCCGGGACCATGGCGGTGGCCGTGGTGAGGGCGAGCGCGAGGAAGCCCGCGTTCGCGAGGGCGGCGGCGAACCGGCTGAGGAGCAGGACGGGGAAGCTGGCCGTCACGGCCCCGACGACGTGCGCGGCGAGGAAGACCAGGACGAACGCGAGCAGTCCGGCGCGGCCGGACCGGCCCCGGGCGAGGACGGCCATGAGCGGCGCGCCGACCACCATGCCGACGGCGAACGCGGAGGTGAGCGCCCCGGCGGCCCCGACGCTCACCCCCAGGTCGCGGGCGAGGTCCGGCAGCAGACCTGCGAGCATGAACTCCGAGGTGCCCATGGCGAAGACGGCCAGGGCGAGCAGGTACAGGGGGAGGGGCAGTGGAAGGGGAAGGGGAAGGGGAAGGGGCATGGAAGCTCCGAGGAGGGCGGGGGGGAACGAGGACGTCGTCTCGTCGCCGCCGTCCGCCCGCTCCCTCCCCCTCGCCCCGGAAACACGCGGGCACGCGCAAGGACGCGCGCACGCGTGACCGGCCGGTGGCCTGTGGCCGTCACCGGATCATCGGACACGGAGGCTCAGGGGGTGCGGAGGCTCAGGGGCTGACGGCGGGACCGAAAGCCCCCCGCTCTGGATGCCTCGGGGCTGGACATGCGGGGCACCCTACGCCCCGGCCCGCTCCCCCGCACCTGATTTTCCGTGGCCGTCCCCGTGACCGCCGCTCCTCGGCGCCGGCTCCGCCGAGGGACCGAGCGCTTCGGCAAGGAGTCGGTGGGGGGTGCGCTTCGGCAAGGAGTCGGCGGGGGCGTGCGCTCCGGGCTAGGAGCCGGCCTGGTCGTCGTTGGCCTCGAACACCGTGTCGCCGGCGCACGGCTCGCCGGCGAACCGCTCGGAGCTCCCGCCGCCCAGCCCGACCCTGTCGCCCTCCCGGGCGAAGAGCCTGCCCTCGGGGCTGTACACGGCGGCCTTGCCGTTCTCCTCCTCGACCGACCAGCCGTGCCCCCGGACGACGGCCGTCGGCCTGTCGCCCCAGGCGGTCCTCACCGCGACGCAGCCGTCGTCGGTGACCACGAGCGTTCCCGGGAGGTGCGCGTAGAGGCCGGGGGAACCGTCCCCCGCACGGCGGGTGAGGATCCTCACGGGGGGCTCCCCGTCCGCGGTGGGCCGGGCACGGTCCGGGCGCTCGGGCACGGGGGGTGTGGCTGCCCGCACCGCGCACGCCTCCGGCGGCAGTTCCCGGCTGGAGGGCCGCGAACCCCCTGGCGAAGGGAGATCGAAGGCGTAACCCCCCGTCACCGACCGCTGCGTCACGAAGATGAACGCGCTCGACGGCCCCAGGCCGAGCACCTCCGCGACCACGGTGACCGCCTCGCCCCTGCGGGTCACCCCGACGACGCCCTCGGCGGGTTTCGAAGGAGGGAAGACCTGGGCGATCTCCGCATCGGAAAGACGGCCGTCGGCCGCAGCCTCGCCCAGCCGCGCGCGGAGCCGCTCGACGCTCTCCCGGAGGTTCTCGCGCGCCTGGGCCTCCTCGCGCGCCGGCCGCGTCTCCAGCCAGACCATCCCTCCGACGACGGCCACGAGGAGCAGTCCCAGCACGGTCAGGCATCCGCTGAACAGGCGGCCACCGGGCGTGCCGGCCCGGACCTTCGGTCGTCTCGCCATGGGCACAGCGTGCACCGCGGGTACGCGACGGGCCCAGCCCTTCGCCCCGGTCGTGACCGAAACGCGTCCACGGCGTCCACGGCGAGGGGCGCGGGGGCGCCGCCTCCCCTCAGCCGTCCGCCCACTCCCCGTCCGTCATCAACCGCCGCCCCGCCAGCTCCGGTTCCTCGTGCCACGCCTGCACGTCCGTGGGCCGGACGGAGAACCAGCGGTAGGCCGGCCCGGAACGGCACGCGTCCCACCCGGTCTTGACGCGGAAGGCGTCGGCGACCGCCGCCGGGACCTCGTCGTGGCGGTACGCGGTGACCTCGCCGTCGATCAGGACGACGTCCCGGGTGTCGCCGAGGGCGAGGCGGGTGCGGGGGTGGGCGGCGAGGTTGCGGCCGGTGGGGTTGGAGAGCCGGGTGACGAGCCAGACGGCGGACCCGTCCCAGAGGAAGGAGAGCGGTACGAGGTACGGCGTCCCGCCGGGCCCGGCGGAGGCGACCCAGAGGTCCGTCTCCCGTTCCAGGCGTTCGCGTACGTCCTTGATGCGTTGCGCGGTGTCGCGGATCACTGCTTGACGGATTCGATGAAGGTGGTGAACGCGGTGGCGGAGACGGTGAGGGTGGGGCCGGCCGGGGCCTTCGAGTCACGGAGGGGGACGAGGTTGTGGGCGACCTCGACACAGGTGCCGCCGTCGTCGCCGTAGGAGGACTTGAACCTGCTGGGGGACTCGGTCGTCACAGCATGCCCTTTCGTATGTCCTTGATCATGGCCACGGTGTCCGTCGGCGAAAGCGATTCGGCGACGAGCTGATGGTAGGCGGTGATCATGGGGGTGACGAACGAGACGTCCCGCTCCAAGTTGCCCTGCGCCTGTGATTCGGTGTACGAGAACACGGACCGGTCCGGCAGGGTCAGAAGGGTGAGGGCCCGATTGAGCGGCCGCCGCTCGCCCATGACGAACGGCGCCACCTGAAGCACCGTGTAGGGGCAGGCGGCGAACTCCACCAGCCGGTCGAGCTGAGCGGCCATGACCTGGGGACCGCCGACCAGGTTCCGAAGACAACTCTCGTCCAGCACGGCGAAGACCATCGGCGGTCGGCGCCGTTCCAGAATCTGCTGCCGCTCTACCTGGAACGCCACGCGCCCGGCGGCCTCGTCCTCCGTGACGGCCCCGCGCCCCACAGACGCCCTGGCCAGGGCCTGGGCGTATCCCGGCACCTGGAGGAGACCCGGCACGATCCCGATCTCGAACATGCGGATCTCCACAGCGCGCCGCTCGTGGTGGGCGTACTCGGGGAACCCCTCCATGAGCACACCGTTCCGCGCCTTCCGCCACTCGCTCTCGAAGGAATCCGGGCTTCCGGCCAGACCGAAGGCGGTATCAAGCTCTTTGGAGAGTTGGAGAGTTGCCGATCGGCGGGTGGTTTCCACGGCGGAAATATGCTTGCCGGAATACGACGTCCGCTCGGCCAGATCCTCCTGCTTCCAGCCCCTTTCCTCCCGCAGCCTGCGCAAACGCGCCCCGTAAGCGGCCTCAGGGCTACTGCCGGGGTCCAGCACCTTTCGATTGGCCATAACTCTCATCTCGAAACCGGGATTTGGAGATTTGAAGACTAGCCCTTTTTGGGTCACGCTGATGACTCCTGGTGGCGCATCCGCTACGGAAAGGAGCCCCCATGCCCGCAAACGACCGCCCAGGTCCCGTCCCGGACCTCGGGACGTTCATGGCGGCGGACACACCTGATGGCCGGCCCCGGCTCGGGAAGGTGACCGCCTGGGACGGCGAGTTCGTGCACCTGCAACGGCCCGGCGGCGGGGCCGAATGGACGGCCGCGCCGGCCGAGCTGCGGCGGCCGACGGAGGACGAGCGGGCGCTGATCCGCGTCCTCACCACCCCGGTTCCGGCGACGGGCCACGCGCGCTACGACCACCTGGAGTGTTCGGTGCCGCCGGCCGTGCCGGTGCCGGGCTGTCCGACGTGCGAGCTCGCGGCCGTGTGGGAGCGGAACTGCCTGCGCAGGCACGACCACTCCCGGGCGGCGGACTTCCGGGTCGAGATCCGCAACCACCCGCACGACGAGCCGAAGTTGGCGCTGCCCGGGGAGTGGCCGTGACCACGGCGCCGGCGGCGGTGACCGCCGTACCGGTCTACCGCGTGGCCCCGCATCCCGGGCCGGAGTCCGAGGTCACCGTGACCGCGCGCTGTATGGACGGCGGGTGCGGATGGGAGTCGGAACCGGTACCGCGACCGGAGACCGGCGCGGCCGACTGCGCGGCGCACACCGCCGCCACGGGCCACGCGGTGTTCGCCGTCCTCGTGGAGTACGTCGCGCTGGTGACCGCCACGTTCGGGGGCGAGGAAGGCAGTGGCTGACCGAGCCGCCGACGCCACCTCGCCGCGCGTGTTCCCGCCACGGGCCGACGGACGCCGTTCAGCCGCCGCCGGGTCGGCGCCCATCCGCCGGGCGGCGTGCAGGAAGAGCGGGCGCGGGCTTGTCGCGGGGCGCCTCGCCCGCGCCGTGGAACCGGCCCTCGAAGGAGCCGTACAAGCTGGTACGGCCCAGGGTGTGGCGCGTCTTCTCGTGCGAGCCGCCGGAGGCGGCGCAGGTCGGCGGGGTGGGGGCGGCGAGCGCCTCGGGCACGCCGTCGACCGGGGCGAGGCCGAGGTCGACGGCCTCCCGGTGGCGCCGGACGAGCATGTCGAGTGTCACGAGTTCCACGGGTCTGATCATTCCCGTGGGGCGGGCGCGGCCGGCCGCGCCCGCCCCGGCGCGCCCGCCGGCGGCGGGGGGCGGTGCGTCATCCGTACATCGCC